>JBOGGH010000005.1:0-24733 GCA_050743905.1 Acidimicrobiales bacterium | reverse complement strand
AGGTTGGATAATGTGGAGAAGAAACTGGATCGACTCGAAACGAAGGTCGACGACGGCTTTGCCGGCATCGCCGACACCATCGAGAAGTCCATCAATTCTCAGCTCGATGACCACGAACAGCGGCTCACCACCCTGGAGCAGCAGGCGGCCTGACCCCCTTGGACCTTGGTGTTCCTCGCCAGGGTCGACTCGTCACCGAGACACAGACCTTGGCGCTGAGGCCGTCAAGCCGTACAATTACTATGAAGGGGCGCATGAGTTCCTAGCTCTTCTTAGGCCTGCCACGCTTGCGAAGCGTGACGCCAGCCGTGACGAGGTAACGCCGTACGGTCGTTGGCGAAACGCCAAGGGCGGTGGCGACGTGCTGGATGGATGTCCCTGACCGGTAGAGCGCAGTCGCTGTGTCGAGCTGACGTGTCCCGAGGCGCTCCTGCCGGCGGGGGAGCCCGTGCAGTCGAACGTACTTCTGGACCGTGGTCTGGTCGACGTGGAACTGGGCCACCAGATCGTCTACACGGACGCCGGATGCGTAGCCAGCTACCAGTTGGGCGATCTCGTCGTCCGTGAGTCGCCGGCAGGCTCGGGCTGGCGTTCGGGGTTCGGGCGTGGGTGGCCGCGATGGAGTGAGTTCGAGGAGGCGGCGGAGTCGTTCTCCCTGGTGGGAGCGGTTTACGTGCCGCCCCAGAAACTCCACGGTGGAACAGATTACGAACCGCCGCCACACGGGGTGGAACGCGGAAGGTCGGCTGGATGGCCCGGCGGCTGTCGATCACGACCTCCTCGATGAGTTGCTGGAACAGTTGTGGCGGGAGGAGACGACTCCCTCGGAAATCCGGCGCAGCACGCCGGATCTGGTGATCGGTGATCCTCTGGGGCGCTCATCGGACGAGAGGGCTGGGCCTCGCTGCTTCGTCGCACATGACTCCATGCTGGTAGGAGGGTCCGTGTGATCGCGGGCGAGGGTGTCGCTCTCGTCGTCACAGAGGGGAGGTCGCGGTCTCCCTCGTGATACTCGGGCCCCTGCTGCAGGCTGCCGCTGATACTCCCGTTGTCTAGGCTCGGTTGTGAAAGGAGTACGCCATGTCGGCATCGAGCGCGATTGAGTGGACGGAGGCGACCTGGAACCCGACGACCGGGTGTGATCGCACGTCGCCCGGCTGCGACCACTGCTATGCCCTAACGCTCGCTCGTCGGCTGAAGGCGATGGGAAACCCGAAGTACCAAGTGGACGGCGATCCGGCTACGTCCGGCCCAGGCTTCGGGATCACGCTGCATGATGACGTCATTGAACTCCCCCTTCATTGGCGACAGCCGAAACTGATCTTTGTCAACTCGATGAGTGATCTTTTCCACCCGTCAGTTCCGGACAGCTTCATCGAGCGTGTTTTCAAGATCATGACTGAGACGCCGCAGCACACCTACCAGGTACTTACGAAGCGCTCGAAGCGGTTGCTCCATCTGGCGGACCGGCTCCCGTGGCCGACGAACATGTGGATGGGTGTTACGGTCGAGAGCGCGAATTATCGCTTCAGGGTCGAGCATCTTCGTAAGGTCCCTGCGGCGATTCGGTTCCTCTCGATCGAGCCGTTGATTACGAGACTCGGTCCGATTGACCTCGCCGGCATCGATTGGGTGATCGTCGGTGGAGAGTCCGGACCGCGGGCCCGCCCACTCGCCTACGACTGGGTGGTTGAGGTTCGCGATCAATGCGTCGATGCCAATGTGCCCTTTTTCTTCAAGCAATGGGGTGGCCGGACCCCAAAATCGGGTGGGCGGCTATTGGACAATCGGACCTGGGACGAGCTACCGGATCGCTCGCTCGCCTGACGTGGCTACGCCGACCACAGTGATCTGGGAGCGCGATCCGCATACCGGCGCGAAGCACCAGCTCCTTCATCACTACCTGAGCGCATGGTTTCCGATTATGACCCAGGGCCGTTGGGGCAGCGTCGGCTGTACCTATGTGGACGCCTTCGCTGGTCCCGGGGAGTACGTGGACGGAAGTAAGGGATCGCCAATCATTGCGCTCAGCATCGCGAACTGGGCTGAAGTGACGAGCACGGGTGCACCCATTAACCTCGTGTTCGTCGAGAAGGATACTGCTCGCTTCGAGCATCTCGAGGGGATGCTCGAAAGTCACCGGGGATCCAATCCGAACATCACCGTCGCACAACTGAACGACGCGTGCGAAGACGCCTTCGTCCCGGCACTCGATCGCATCAACGCCTGGGGCCGACCGATCTTCGCCAACTTCGACGGGTGGGGCGTCGACACGCCTTATGCGCTCGTCGAACGGGTCGGCCGGGACCGCGACAAGGCTCACGAGGTTCTCATCACGTTTGAGGCCCAGTGGTTCACGCGTTTCGCGACGCTCAGTGAAATCGATGCCGGCGACCGCGTGTTCGGCAACCAGCGGTGGAGGAAGGTGGCAACGTTGGGCTCGCCCCAAGAGAAGCGGTCGTTCCTGGTTGAGGAATATCGCCGTCGGCTCGATGAGGCCGGTTTTCCGTTCTCACTCACCTTCGAGTTGATCGACGAGGGGGGCCACGAGCTGCTCCTCGTGTACGGAACGTCAGGCATCCGTGGTGTTGAGAAGATGAAGGATGCCATGTGGCACGTCGATCCAGTCCACGGCTCCCGATTCCGAGACCCAAAGGATCCGAATCAGATCGCGTTCGATCTGGTCGAGAGTGATCCCGATCTCCGATTGCTCAAACAGCAGCTTCTCCTCCGGCTGGAATCTGGAGCGGCGTCGCTTGCTGAGCTCAAGAACTATGCCCTGGGAGAGACGGTGTATCGAGGGCCGCACGCGGGGACGGCTGTGGCGAAACTGGTTGAGGAGGGGAAGGTGACTCGCGATCCGGGTCAAACCGACGAGCAACGCATCGTCCGCCTGGCTTCGGCAAGCCTGTTCTGAACGCGGCCGATCGTCACATCGCCCTCAGCGGTTCGAACAAATTGGCCGGAGCGCCTCTTGATACGTGAGCCCTGTAGGAATTTGCTGACCCCGAGGGGCAATCGACGAAATGGCGTCGAATCACACTGATCGCCGACGTCGCCCCCGTGGGCGCATCGTCACGCCGGCTTTGTTGAGAATTCGCCCGACCGTCGATGAGCCGATGTCCAGCTCATGGGCCACAGACTCGATGGTTGCTCCAGCTTTGTACAGCCGGACAGCAGTCTTGACGTCATCCGGCCCGAGCGTCCCGCGAACCTGCTTGGGCACCCCTTGGCGACGGAGGTGAGCGAGCACCGTGGTCCGATCGATTCCGTACCCTTCGGCCAGCTTGTTCACGGTGGCTCCTCCCTCGTAGGCGGCGACGAGCTCGGCCACCTGTGGAGGTTCGAGGCGGATCGGGGTGGCGGGGAAGAGTTCGGCCAGGTTGATGATCGGGCCTGCGACGATCGGTCCGCGGTTCTTTTTGTGGGAGGCCGAGACCACCATGACCCCCTTACTAGAACCGGATGGGAGTGCAGACGGTGGCGCTGATCGGGCCGGGCGTCAAGGCCCCCGGCCATCGTGGATTCGGAACTACGGGGATTGTGGTGAAGGCCACTTGTTCAGGGTCCGCCCGGCAGCCCGACAGTGGATGGCTGCACGGGTCGATTCGGTACGACAGCTTGGATGAGCCCGGTGTCGATGATCCGGTAGCCGATCCCAAGTCGTTGGAGCCCTGCGAGGAAGGCGGATTGGCTGAGCCCGTCCGGCCCCTGGATGTAACTGGTCTTGGCGAACTGCTCGATCGCTTCCGCGTCAGGATTGACGAACAGCCATGCCTGCCGCCTGCTGCCTTGCACCTGCCGGATGAGAGCGTGCCAGCGATCAACGTCACCGCCGGCCGTCGTGATGGCGAGCCGCCCATCGCTGAGGAAGTCCAATCGGTAGGCGACCCAGTAGTCGGCGTAGCCGTACTGGATGCCAGCCGTCTCCAGCTCGCTGATGGCCTGGAGCGTAGGGGCGTCGGGGTTGGTCCAGCCTGAGCCGAATGAAGCCGTGGGATAGACGTACGGCTCGTAGCTGGTGAAGTTGACGATGGACAACACCACCAGGCTGATCACCACGGTGCTCATCAAGGCCCTGGCGACGTCGATCTCGTGCCGGGCCCACCGCCGGCGAAGAACGCCCACCCACTGCGCCGCTTCACCAGAACCGATGACGAGCACGAAGACGATCAGCGGAGCAACGAAGTCGCTGTAGCGCCCGTCCTTCTCGAACCAGGTCGCTGGTGACAAGGCCATGATGAAGGGGAAGATCACGACGGAAGCGGCCAGAACGAGGCTCCGCCCGCCCTTGACGCAGCACAGGACCAAGGCAGCACCCAGGACTGCCAGCACGGCAACCAGCAGCAGTCTCATGCCAACGGAGCCCCACACCGGCTGCAACGTCTCCGCGGTGCGCAGACTGAACAACATCGGCAGGCCATCGCGGAAGAACAACTCCAGGCGGCTGCCGTAGCCCGGGGGGTTCGGTGGGGCGACGAACGCCGAGGTGTCGAGCGAACGGAAGCCCGAGTTGAAGTTGGCCCACAGCCAGGGCAAGGCACCGACAACGCCGGCAGTGATTACCACGCCCAGGCGGGCGCTCCAGCGCCCCAGCCTCCTGATCTCGGGGTCCTGGACAATCGCCCAGATCACCAGTGCCACCGTCGGCAGGACGAAGTACACGATCTCCGGTGACGACCACCAGCCGACGCCCGCGAGAAGACCCAGTGCCACGAACTCGGCCCAACCGAGCGCGCCGTCGAGGACCCGGAGCGCCACCAGCAGGATGCCAAGGCCGCACAGCAGGGTCACGCCCCGGAAGCCGAGCTCGATGGTCGAGTTCCAGACAGCGGCTTGCGGTGCGGCCCAGACCAGCGCGCCGGCCAGCACTGCCAGGAGCGGATCGGCCACCAGGCGCCGGGCAATGCGCCAGCTGACCACGGCTGCGCCCACCGAGAGGGCGATGGCCACTGCCTCGAGGGCCCAGGTGGAGGTGCCGAAGATGCCGAACAGCATCGCCACCAGGAACGGCTCGGCACCGCCGTAGACCTGGCCCCAGTAGAACGCCGAGAAGTGGCCGTGCACGATCTGCATGGCCATCAGGCCCACCACGGCCTCGTCGGCGTTGATGGGTTGGTGGAAGACATACCAGGCCCGCAGGACGACGCCGACCGTCAGAGCCAGGACGATGGCCGTCCAGGCCAGGACGGTTACCAAGCCCAGCCGCCGGACGCCCGACCACGAGCGCCGCCAGGTACTCGCCCTTCGGAATCCCCTGGTCAGGGGTTCGCGTGGCAGCCCCAGCAACTCGGTGTCGGTCATGGCCCGGACGTCCCCGCTCGGCATGGGCCCTGACTGTACAGGACATATTTAGTTGGGACACAGTGACATGGGACACATTCGCTCTAGTCACGGGTAGTCGGGGGGTGTGGGGTGCTGGGATGGCGCAACCGATTTCTCAGGCAGCTGGAGCCCTGGGCGAACGCGTCCGGGAGCGCCGTCAGGCCCTCGGCCTCAGCCAGGAGGCCTTGGCCGACGTCACCGGAGTGCACTGGACGTTCCTGGGGCAGGTCGAGCGGGGCCAGCGCAACCTCAGCTTCCACAACCTGCTGAAGCTGGCGGCAGGCCTGGATGTCGACCCGGCAGAGCTGGTGCGAGGTCTGCGCCCCCCGGCGGAACGCAGTCCCTGATACCGGTACTCGACGGGAGTACTCTCGGCGCCTGAAGGAGTTATGCCGAGTGAGGTGCCGCCGGAGGCATAGGTCCGTGGATAAACGAGGAACAGAAGCGCACCGCCGAGACAAGTGGCTATCCTTGCGACTACCCCCGCTTTCGGTCTAGGTTTCGCCCATGGCTCAATCCACGGTTGTTTACCTCACTGACGACATCGACGGCTCTGATGCCGACGAGACCATCAAGTTCGGGCTCGACGGCAAGACCTACGAGATCGACTTGAACAAGAAGCACGCCTCTGCTCTGCGCAAGGCGTTCAAGCAGTACGTGGATGCTGGCCGTTCGGTCGGGCGCCAGGCCGGCAGGGCCACCGGCTCGGGGCGTGCCGCCGGGTCTCCCACCCTGTTCTCCCAACTGGACAGCACAGAGAAGGATCGCTTCCGCAAGTGGGCGGACATGCCCAACGCTCGACGCATCGGCGACGCTCGGGTCCAGGAGTGGATCAAGGCTGGGAAGCCGTAGAGGAGGCGCGGTTTGTGCTCGGCAACTCCAAGAATTCGAGCCCTCAGGCATCAGTCGTCAAAGAGTGCGCTATCCCTGAGAGTCGAGAAATCTCCGCAGGAATCCTTCAGGGATCGACTGTAACAATCTGCATGGGTGGAGTGATCAAGGAAGCTATTGATACAAGGTATAGAGAAAATCCTTGACGCCCTACACACGCCATGTTATACCGCCGCCACTTATGAGTGGTGAATCGTCAGGAATTGGGCCAGGCCAAACCCCATATTCCGAGCCGACGCACTTCGAGGACACGGCCATTCCTGCTTTCGTCGTTGACGAGGTAGATGTTTCCTCTGTAGATGAGTTGTCACTCCATGATCTTAGCGAAGTTGAAACGCAGGAGATCGAACGACTAGCGCGCGTATACCGCTGTCGGCCAGACGAGCTTGTATTGGCCGTCGGTAGACAGCTTCGGCGTATTGATGGTCCAACACCTCTTTGGGTACATCGGGACGTCTTTGTCCTGGAAGCTGTGGCGCGGCTCTCAGTTGCGACTGGATTGCCCATAAGTGAACTGGAAGCTGACGGCAATGACACAGCATCTGCTGTTACGTTGACCGATCATATTCGCCATATGCGATCGTGTGAAGTGTGTACGGCTGGTGTAGATCAGTTCCTCAAACTGTTTCCGACGCGGGATCAACTTCGGACGGCGGAAATTCAAGCAACCGCTCCGGCACGATTGAACGCTGATTCAGCGTAGCTGTTCTGGCGCGCGTCGTATTTTTCGGGGGCAGCCTATGGCGGCTACTTGCGTTGTAATTGGATCTGGTCGACTGGGCCTCGGAATGATTTTTCCGACGTTTCGAGCGGCCAGCTGCGATCCGGTTCTTCTAGTTGGCGCACGACCGGGTCGGTCGAGGGTAACTCAGGAAGCAGAGGAAATTCTGCTTCGAAAGCAGGGGTACTTCCTTCACTTCCCATCGCAGCGGGAAGAAGCAGGGCCGCTCCGGTACCTTTCGCCATGCAAGATTCGAACAAGGACACATTTCAAACCCGCAAGTGATCGGCCAGTTGTACTCGCACTCAGCGTAGGCCCTTCAATCGATTCGAGTACGGCAGCGTATGTTCAGAACCTTGCTGCAACTCATTTGGCAGCGACACAGGACGTATTCGTGATTCCGTGCGAAAATCGTCTTGCTCGCTCTTACAACGAGTTTCTCAACAATCTCAGAAGCGCCGGCTGTCACATCATATGGACCGTAGTAGATCGGATGTGCTTTACCCGTGAAGTCACTGACCATGAGTGGGTCTACGTGTCGGTGGAACATGCGTCGTCATGGATTCTTCGAACGCCTCCCTCCGATCCAAAAATCGAGGAAATTCTGAGAGAAGTATTCCAAGACCCGCCGAGCAACGGAGTCGAATTTGTTCCGCGCATCTCTCCATATCGTGCTCGAAAGGCGAGGTTAGTCAATGGTAGTCACTTCGCTATTGCCCTCAAGATGGGTTGCCAGAAGCCTGATCCAAAGTATCATGTAACTGATCACTTCGTTCGTTATTGCCAAGGCATAACGACAATGCTTCTTGCTATTCATGGCGCATACATAACATCATTGCTTGAGGATTTTGGTGACACCTTCTCAACACGATCGGAGCTAGAGGCATATGCGGATACACTTCGATCGCGACTGCAATGGGAGAGCGATACCGCGGAACGGATACTGAGAAGGATGACGGAAGACGATCTAGAAGAATGGATCAAGAGCTACTTTGAAAGAGTACATGAGCCTTTGGTCCGATACGACGAGAGACAGGCAAAAGAACTGGCGGCCGACCTGTTTGAAATTGTTCGGCGGCGAGATTTAGGGGGAGAAGTGCTATGGTGGATTTTGCAGGGTATGAAGGAAAAGGATGATCTCAGACAAGTGAAGGATGTTGAGCCGCCCGAAGGAAGTTGAGTCGCGGATACTACTGTAGGAGTGTATGGACAGGGCGGTGGGCTTCAGTGCATCAGAGCGATGACGAGAGTCACTACCGCTGCCAGCGCAATGACGGCGGTGAGCCCAGCCACCCAACGAGCCAGCCGCCTCATGCTCTGTTGCAGGTCCGTGTTGATGGCATCGCTCTTTGCCTCGGCAACGGCAAGAAGGTGCTCCAGGATGCTCCTTTCGTCGGCCAGAAGACTGTCGGCGGTCGAAGCGAGAAACGATTTGTTCGCGGCGACGGGGTCTCCAGGTGCATTGGTGACGGTGGGCACAAGGGGTTGCAAGCCTTCAAGGTCGGACCAGACCGTGAACCTCTCACGTGCGAGAACCCTGACGTCTCCGATGAACGCCGCCAACTTCCCACTGGTATCGAGAAGGTCTGCCCGCAGTTGTGCCACCGTATCGCTCTTGACCGTCCTAAGGTCTAGGCGGATCGCCTGAGATCGAACATCTCGAAGCTGTGGTGAAAACGACTGCAATCCTGCGAAGATGGCGTTGATCACCATGATCGAGAAGATGATCTCGTGGATCGCTTCAGGAGGCATCGGCTTCTGTCCATAGCCGCCTGGACCAGCCGCGTCATCCTCATTGTAGACAACAGTCGAGATATTTGATGTGCCAGTGACCAGGGGCGAGGTCCAGTATAGGTAGTCATGGTTCCGAAGGCTCGAAGCGCTGTGTTTGTTGACCAGGCCAAGGATTGCCATATAGTGCTCATGCGTCGAAAACGGCTTGCCTTTTGCGAGGGACATCAGTCCACAGGTCGGTCTTCCAAGCCCTTCCTGGACTGCCGAGAGGGTCCCGGGAAAAGTGTCCTTTGCCCACCGCAGGCAGCGGTCGGTGAGGTCCTGATGTGCTGCCCATACGCGGCGTCGCTTATCATCGTGGGCATCGCGGGTGCTGATGAGACGCCCGGAGAGGCGGGTCACCGTAGAGGAACCGTCCTTGTGGAGTTCGTCGTTCATGCGGCCGGCTGCAACACTATTGAAGACGAAGGTCATGACGATCACCACCAGGGATGGACCCAGCACCGACAACTCACCGTAGGCTTCGTCGACGTCGGCGGGTAGGGCAGCGGATGCGCAGGGGATGGCTAGGGTGGCGGGATTGCACCCAGGCTTCCTGATGTAGAAGTTCATCCGGTAGTACTTGTGGCCGAGCAACGCCGCGCGAACCTCGTCTGCGAACGGTGGCGCTGTATCATTCCAGGCCATCCTGGAAAGGGCCTCGGCTGCAGCATCCACCGCAGGACCGACAAACACGTCGCTTACCGTAAGGGATTGAAGGGTGACCACCTCCCCCTCGGGCGGCGTCGTCTTGCGGTTGGATTCCGCGTCGCGTGCGCGTCTGCGAGAGAGCACCTGTTCAGGGTAAGCGGCTACCTGGGAGTCGGGCAGTGCGACTATGCCTGAATCGGCGCTCGCGCCGCCGTCCGACGCGTTTGGACCATCGTCTGGCTGTGTCGAGTCCTGCTCCATCGTCCCCCTCGAACTCGCGCAGCTTCTGAGCGGCCGGCACCTGAGACGTTGTGTCCTTGCGTCTCGACGTAATCATGCCAGAACCGGCAGTAGGGCTGCCGGGCGGCAGCTTTCTCCTGTTAGGGCGAGGAATCGTCGCGATCCACCCGATGAGTGCTCGACATTCGTGGCCACCCGCTCCTCGGCCTCAAGTTGACCCCAGCTCGCTTCATGGCAGTGCGGATCGTTGTGGCAGCGAAGCCGGTCTTCCCGGACAGAGCGGCGAGAGATGTCCCTGCCTCGTAGTTTTGGATGAGGCCCGGGAGCTTGTCCTCGGAGATCAGGTTGTAGCGCCGCGGTACGCTGGCTCGTTCCAGCAGGTGCGAGACGGTGTTGCGGTGGATGCGGAACTGAGCAGCCAGTTCGTAGACGGTGGAGCCTGCGTTGTAGGCGGTGACCAGCGCCTTGGCCTCCTCTGCCGGGAGGCGCCGGAAGACCTGCTTTGGGATTCGAGTCTTGTTGGGCGGAGCCTGCTGCGGTACAATTTGGGTGAGGTTGTGGAGGCGTTCCCCCTGGTCGGCGAGGTTTGAGTAAGAGCCCAGGACGCCCACTGACCTCGTTGACCGAGTTGAACGTAACCTAATCGGTCCGCTGCGCGAACCGGGGTCGACGTGATTGACCGTCTGGGCAGCCCTGCTGTCACAACTGTTGCCTACGGTTCAGGCATGCCGCCGTTGCCCCGGATTACCGGTCGGGAAGTGGTACGGGCACTCGGCCGACTTGGCTGGGTCACGGTGACCCAAAAGGGCTCCCACGTCCAGCTCCGGCGCCCGGATCGAGGTGGCCGGGTCACGGTGCCGATTCATGCCGGCGAGACCATCGGGCCCGCCCTGCTGCGGTCGATCCTGAACCAGGCGGGCCTGACCGCCGAGGAGTTCCGGGCGTCTCTGTGAGAGGATTGGTGCCGATGCGGACCTACACGATCGTGGTGGAACCGGAGGAGTCCGGGGGGTACTTCGTGACGGTGCCCGCCCTGCCTGGCTGCTTCACCCGGGGCCGGACCCTGGAGGAATGCCAGACGAGGGCTGCCGAGGCGATCGAGGTGCACATCGCCGGGCTCGAGGCCGACGGCGAGGTCGTGCCCGAGGAGTTCGGCACCCCGCAACTCCTGGCCGTCACGGTGGCCGCCTGAGGTCCGTTCCGAGCGGCGGCAACCGGAGTAGTGCGCCATCTACCTGCGTAGACGCGTGCAGCCTGCCAGCCGAACATGGTCTCGTACGCTGGCTAGCAGAGACCACCGAACTTGTCACGGCGCGAGACGCCCATGTGGAGGACCGGTATTGGCGGGATCCCTGTCCACGTGGGTGGAAGTGACCGTCTCGTCCACGATGGGCGGCATGGTTGGCACTCGGTCTCGATGACGCCGCGGGTCAGTAGGCTCAAGCGGTCGATCCGCCCGGACGGGCAAGCTCGAGCGCCACGTCGATCAGATGGATGCGGTCATCCGATCCGGCGAGCTTCTGCAGGCCGGCCGAGTATCCCGCACGCGAGAAGAGCACGATCTTCAGTGGGCTCGACAGCTTGTGGCCATCCTGCTCGAGCGCCGGCAGCTTGTACCTGTCGAGGTCAGCCAGCACATCGACGGCCATCTGCTTGTTCTGCCACTTCGCCTCGCCGACGACCGTGACGCGCGAGCGTCGGATGCCCACGATGTCGATCTCCTCGGACGTCCGCTCACCGGTAGATCGGAAGGTATCGAGCGCTCGTCCCCACCATCGCCCAACCGAGGTGGCGACCGCCCCGAGGTTCGAGCGCGCCCATCGCCGGCACCAGTCCTCGAAGACGGGGGACACGCAGTCGTTGAGGGCCGGCCTCACCTCGGCGTCGAAGAGGTCGGTGGCGCTCAGCCCGTTCTCGAGGTCGTCTTGGAACGGGAACACGAACCGGAACCAGAAGGCGAAGAAGGGATCCGTGAGCACCCACTTGTCGCCGCGCGAACGGGCGGGAGCCCCAGGTGGCCTCTCGCGGTCGACCAGGCCGACGTTCCCCAACGCCCTGAGATAGGAGGTGAGCTCCTGGGTCCTGACCCGCAATCCGGTTGCGAGCTCTGACGCCTCCTTCGGTCCAGAGGCCAGGAGCTCGAGGATGGAGAAGTGGGTCCCGGCCGAGATCATCTCCTGGCTGAGAGCAATGCTCGCCTCACTGAAGAGAGCGCTGTTCCGATCCAGGACGTTGCGACAGACGGTTTCGCGGACAGTTCCAGCCCCGAGCAGCGCGAGGTAGCGGGGCATTCCTCCGGCAATGGCGAAACGCTCCATGCGATCGATCGGGTCGAGGGTGTCGAGGAAGGGGAACGCCTCGGGGAAGGCCAGAGGTCGGAGGGCGAGGGGCGTGAGCCGTCCGTACATGGGGTTTCGCTCCTCCTGCAGCGACGTCATGACCGAGATCGTCGAGCCGCAGAGGAGCAGCTTCGTCTTCGATCCCGCGAGCTCCTCTTCGAAGACGGCGGCGATCCCGCTCAGCAGGCGGTTCGCCGCCGCCTCGCCACGTGGAAGCAGGTAGGGGAACTCGTCCAGGACGGCCAGGAGCCTCCTCTTCGTGCCGCTCCTGAGCAAGATCCTGAAGAGCGTCGGGACGTCCGGGATGTCCGGACGGACGCCGAGGACTGGTTCGAGCTGGGCGGCGAAATGTGCGAGCTGCCTGGCGGTCGCCCCCTTCTCGGCGACGAGGATGATCGCCGGCTTGCCGTGGGCGAATTTTCGGAAGAGCCAGGACTTGCCGACCCGGCGTCGGCCGTGGAGATTGATCGGCTGCCGGTCGGCATCCGTCCACCACCGCTCCAGGCGGGCAAGGTGTTCGTCGCGGTCGAAGAAGTTCTCGACCTCCGACCATTCGAAGGGTTCGAACGGCATGGGGGAGCCCCTTGGCGTAGGTCGATATAGCGTAGTCGAATATACGTTACCACAGGCGTCGTCTCACCGGCAGGAACCCACTACGTAGGTCTACTTAGCGTAGGTTGAACTACGCAACGTTCACGGCTCTGAACGCTGCGTTCGGAGGCGGCCAGGCTGCTCGGCATCGACACGCTGGCGCACCCCACGCAGGTGGTGGTGGTGGGTCGTTGGTTCGGCGTGGTCGGCATCCTGCGGCTGGTCGCGCTGGTCACCCAACTGAGCTCGATGGCGTTCATCGGGTTCCCGATCGCCGAGCAGGACTTCGGCTTCGACGGGCATCCGACCGAGCTCTACGTGCGCAGCGTGGCCACCGAGGTCGGCACAGTGGCGGCCGTGCTCCCGGCCACGGTCAATCCGGCCGATCCGTCGGTCGTGGCGGTCACGCTCCCCTCCGACGTCCTGAAGGCGGCAGCGGCGCCGAAAGGCGCCTACGACGGGCTGTTCCTCGGGCTCGGGGCCGTCGCCCTCCTGGTCGGCGGGGTGGGGATCGCCAACGTCATGGTCGTCTCCGTCCTCGAACGGCGTTCGGAGATCGGGCTTCGCCGGGCCCTCGGCGCCCGCCGGCGCCACGTCGCCGAACAGTTCCTGGCCGAATCGCTGCTGCTCTCGGTCCTCGGCGGCGTGGTCGGCACCGTCATGGGCGTGGCGGCCACCGTCGTCTACGCGGCCGGTCAGCACTGGTCGGTCCGGATCCCCGCCCTCGCGCTGTACGGCGGCGTAGGTGCCGCCGTGGTCATCGGGGCGATCGCCGGCGTCTACCCGTCGATGCGGGCCGCCCGCCTGTCGCCCACCGAAGCCCTGTGGACGGTGTGAGCGCACAGGCCGACCGCGCGACCGGCCCGCGCCCTACGCCGGCCTGCCGGCCGTCCCACGTCAGATGACACCCTCGTTGGAGTCGACGGTCACGTCGAGGGGTCCACCGCGACGTCGGCACCTCGCGCCAGCCGCCGGTCGTAGTCGTCGGCGAGGGCGAGGAGCGCCGCCGACCCGTCACCGGCGAAGCAGGATCCGTGCATCACCGCCAGGGTCGACGGGGCGAGCCCGGCCAGCCGCCGGACCGTGGGTCCGGTGTCCGGCGTGAGGCAGCTCGCCCGGAAGGCGTCCTCCGCCTGCCCGGCAGCGCCCACCACGTCGTCCGTGGTGATCGCCGGCCCGTTGCCGAGCTGCGTGAGGAGGTCGCCGCAGAGCAGCGTCCCGGTGGTCTCCTCGTAGAGGACCCGGGCCTCCCACCCGTGGGGGACGTGCGGCGTGTCGAGGTGGCGGACCCGGTGGGCCCCGAGCTCGACGAGCTGCCCGTCGGCCAGCGGGACGGGAGGGCGGTCCGCCAGGTCGTTGAGCGACACCATGCAGCCGAGCGCCCCGTGGGCCACCGCCGCGCCCGGCGCTGCGGCCAGGAGCTCGTTCATGGCCCCACACTCGTCCGCCTCCACGTGGCCGAAGGTGATCCAGCGGAGGCGGTCCAAGGGGGTGACGCCGGCGATGGCCTGGGCCACGAGCGGGAAGGTGGCGCGGTGCCCGGTGTGGAAGAGCAGGGGCTCCTCGTCGTCGATGAGGTACTGGTTGAACGTGAGGCCGGTGGGCCCGACGTCGGGGACGAAGGTGGAGATCCGGTAGATGCGGTCGGCGATCTCGGTGATCTGGGTGTCCATGTCGTGCTCCTTGGTCGATGCTGCTGCCGGGTGGTGCTGCCGGGTGCTGCCGGCGGGTCAGAGGGGGAGCGGGTGGCTGAGGATCCCGGTGCCGTGGCCGCGCTCGGCCAGGATCCGGCAGAGCTCCACGGCGTCCGTCTCCACGTGCTCGCCGCCGCTGCCGGCCCGGAACCGCCCCCCGGCCGGGCCCCCGAGGTCCAGGCTGAAGGTCTCGCCGTGGGTGCCGGCCCACTCGGCCACGATGTCCGCCACGATCCGGCCGTCGTGGTCCGGGTCGAGGTCGAGCTCCTTGCCCGCGGCCCGCGCCATGTCGACCCGGTGCATCCACACGTCGCGGGTGAAGCCCACGTCGAAGAGGTACGAGAGCGGCTGCCGGCCCACCGGCGCGGGGAGGTCGAGCAGCCGCAGGCCGGCGACCGGGCGCGGGAGCCGGGCGCGGGCCCGCAGGGCACGGGCCGAGGCGGCGTCCCACTCGGCCACCAGTGCCGCGGCACCGAGGCCGGCCCGCTCGCGGACCTGGAGCTCGTTCATCCCGTCCCACCAGAACCCGCCGCCGATCTCGGCGACCAGGGGCCGCCCCTTCCGCACCTGGCGGGCGAACTCGCGGATCGACGCCTGGCCGGCGGCGGAGCCCACCACGTGCGCGGCGAGCGCGTGGACGTCCCAGCGCGTGCAGTCGGTGGGCTTGGCCCAGTCCGCGGCATCCAAGCTGCGGAGCAGGTCGCCGAACTTGGCGTTCTCGGTGGCGGCGATCGACATCGCCTCCCGGTGGTCGATCCTCGGGATCGAGGCCACCTCGGTGACGGCTGCCTGGTTCATCGTGGTCCTCCCTTCCGGGCCTTCCGTGCGGGCCCTGCAGCGACGGGCCGGCGCCGGTCGACGTCGGCCAGGAACATGTCGACCGCCCGCTCGGCGAGGCGGGCCCAGCGCTCGCCGCCGGGGTCGTTCGCCACCTGCTGGTGGGCCATGCCGCTCACCAGCGCGCTGAACAGGTCCACGTCCTGCTGGTCGGCGATCCCCGCGGCGGCGAGCCGTGCCCGGGCGGTCTCGTAGAACTCGAGGGCGAGCGCGTACGAGGCCGGCGACGGCTCAAAGCCGGGGATCGTCCGCTGGAAGAGCAGTTGGTGGCGCACCACGTCCGCCGTCGAGAACCGCACCAGCGCCTCGGTGAGCTGCACGAGCGCCGATCGCGGGTCGTGGTCCGGCGGCAGGGAGCGGACCAGGTCGAGGAGCTGCCGGTTCCCGTCGGCGAACATGAGGTCGTACAGGCCGACCTTCGAGTCGAAGTAGGCGTAGAGGGACGGCTGCCGCAGGTCCACGCGTGCCGCCAGGTCCCGCAGCGAGATGGCCGCCAGACCGTCGCGGTGGGCCAGCGCCCACGCCTCGCCCAGGATGGCGGCCCGCTTGGCCTCCCGGCGGCGCCCTCGCCGGTCGATCTGGTGGTCCGTCCCGCTCGTCGTCACCGCCGCTCCATGAACTATCAACGATAGATTATCTATCAGTGATAGTGACGGATCGGGCGTGCGATGTCAACCCCCGACGGGCGGCACGGTCGGGGTCCACCACGAACGGGACGGACGGGCCCCGCCCGCGCCGCCGGGCGCGGCCCGTCAGTGGTCGACCAGCAGGGTGCCGCCCGCCGACGAGACGTCGGCCAGGAACAGCTCCCGCCCGCCTTCACCACCGCCCGCCCCGCCGCCGGTACCGTCACCACCGCTCGGCGCACCGCCGGGCGAGGCGGCGTAGGCCAGCACGGTCCGTCGTCCCGCACGGAAGACCGCCGGACCGCCGGGCCCCACGGCCGTGACCGACGTGGACAGAACCGGCACCGGCCCCGAGGGGGCGCAGGGGCCGAGCGGCGAGGCGCAGGTGGCGGCGCCGATCGCGTAGGCGGCCGATGTCCAGGCGTTGCCGCTGAAGAGCAGGTAGAGCGTCCCGCCGATCGCCGCCAGCGTCGGTCCCTCGATGACGCCGGCCTCCCAGGCCTGGTCCGGCGCCTGCAGCAGTGCCGGCCGGCCCACCAGCGTCCGGTCCCCTGGTCCGAGGCGCTGCGACCAGACCTCCTGGCCCTGCCCTGTCTCCCCGTCGCTCTTCCACACGAGGTCGTCCGCACCGCGGCCGGCGTAGACGGACGGGTCGATGGTGCCCCCGAGGGCTGTCTGGCACAGGAACGGCTGCTCCCCCGAGGAGACGAACGGCCCCAGTGGCGAGGAGGCCGTGGCCCGCCCCAGGCACTCGTGGTGGGCGGCCGGGTCGTAGGCGGTGAAGAAGAGCTCGTAGCCCCCGGTGGGGTCGACGGCGACCGACGGCGACCACGTGAACCCGTCCTGCACCCACGACGGCAGCACCGGCATGGCGTCGCCCACGGCCACCCAGTGGTCGAGGTCCGTGGACTCGATCACCGGCAGGTTCTCGCCGTCCGCATTGGTGGCGTAGGCGTAGTACGTGCCGCCCACGGCGAGCACCGTCGGATCCGCGAAGACACCGCCGTAGACCGGACCGGTCCCGAACGACTCGGCCAGCGCGGCGTGGCGCTCCTGGGCTCCTGCGGCGCCGGGTGCCGGGCCCGCCGCCGACGCCACCGTGAGGGCTGCCACGAGCACGGGGCACGCCAGCGCGGACGGTCGCCGGAGCCGGGAGCGGCTCACCTCCCGATGGAGAACTTGACCCCAGCCGGGAAGCTCCCGCCCCCGGGGAAGCTCCCGTTTCCTCCCAGGAGGCCCGCCGCCGATGTCGTCGAGGAGGACGACGAGGGGACGGCCTCGGAGAGGTCGGCGAGGACGACCGTCGAGCCGGGGGAGAGGCCGGAGGTGACCTGCGTGTACTCGGCGCCGACCACGCCCACCTGGACGGGCCGGCGGACCTCCTGGCCTGTCCTGACCACGTTCACGTAGCTGCTGCCGCCGGCCGTGTGCACGGCGGAGGTCGGCACCACCCTGGCGTGCCTCGCCTCGGCCAGCGTGACCGAGATCTGGGCGGACGAGCCGGCGCTGATGCCGTGCGAGCCGGCCGGCAGCGCCACCACGAGCGGGTATGTGTAGCCCGAGCTGGACGTGTCGACGGGTCCCGCCCGGGCCACGGTCCCGCTGAGGGTGCCCCGGGTGCCCGTGACCGTCACCTCGGCTGCGTCCCCGACCTTGACCGTGGACGCCTGTGTCGGTGTCAGCGTGGCGGTCGCCTGGAAGCTGCCCGAGTTGACGATCGTGATCACGTCCGAGGACGAGCCGGCGCTCACCGACTGGCCGGCCGAGAGGTCCACGGCGGCCACCGTGCCGCTGATCGGGCTGGTGAGCTGGGCGTCCGCCAGGTCCTGCTGCGCCGTGATCAGGGACGCCCTGGCCGAGTCGATCGACGCCTGGTCCCTCGCCAACTGCTGCGCGCTGTCGGAAGCCGTCGATGTGCCGGAGGGAGTGGACGAGCCGGACGGGGAGCTGCCGCTTGTCGCCGTTGTCCCCGTGCCGGAGCCGGGGCTCGTCCCGCCGGACCCTGAGCCGCTCGGAGAGGAGCTGTCCGTGCCGGGTGTCCCCGCTGTCGTGCCGCTCGATCCGGGCGTGCCGCCGGAGCCGGTGCCTGTGGGCCCGGACGGCGATGTGGAGCCGGACGGCGATGTGGAGCCGAGCAGCGCGGCGAGGGCTGTCTCGGCCTTCGCCACGGCCGCCTGGTCGCGCTCGACCTGCTGCTGGGCGGCCAGTGCCTTGGCCAGCGCGCTGGCACACGCCGTTCCTGTCGCGCTCCCTGTGGTGCCTGTGCTCCCTGTGGTGCCGGATGTGTGGCCCGGTGTCGGTGCTGTGGGAAGGGTGGGGGTTGTGGCCGGCGGTGTGGCCGCACCTGATCCCCGTGTGCTGCCCGAGCACGCGGCCTGGGCCCGTTGCAGGGCGGCCTGCGCGGCGGCCGTGTCCGCGTCGGCCGCCTGCTGGGCCAGGACCACGGCCTGCTGCGCCTGGGCGAGGCTCCCTGTACCGGCGCCCGGAGCTGTGCCGGAGGGCGAGGACGAGGCTGCCGTCGTGGTGGTGGTGGTCGATCCGGTGGACGCGGACGACGGCGTGGTGGTGGTCGAGGACGAGGCGGTCGGCGAGGAGGACCCCGGGGTGGTTGTGGACGACTGGGCCGACTCGTCCTCGCTGAGCTTGGCCTCCGCCGCTGTCAGGGTGGTCTGGGCCGAGGAGACGTCCTTCTCCAGCGCTGTCGTCTTCAGGGACGCCAGCGTCTCTCCGGCTGTCACGTGCTGGTTCAGGGCCACGTCCACCGCGGCCACGGTGCCGGCCACCTGGAAGGCGGCTGTGGCCTGGTGGACCGGTGACGCCGTACCCGACACCTCGAGCGTGGTGCGCACCGAGGCCGTCGTTGCCGTGCCCGTCCGGAACCCGTTGACGGCGGAGGCCCGGCTGGCCCACAGCCCGATGCCGGTGCCCACCACGGCCACCAGGGCTACGACGGCGATCAGCCAACGGGGAGGGAGGCGCCAGGCGCGCCTGCCGGCGTCAGGCACTCCCTGCCCCCGTGCTCTGGAGGCCGGGGAAGCCCGATGTGCAGCTCTTCCCGCCCGTGGACGTGATCTGGACGGAGGAGGCGGTCACGGCACCGGTCGAGCCGGCGGAGCCGGCGGCCGTCACGCAGTCACCCACCGCGAGGGCGGTGGAGGCGGCGCTCTGGCTCTCGCTGTAGGTCGTCGACGAGGTGACGGCCACCTTCACCGTGGTGGTCGTGATCGTCGGTCGCTTGCCCTTCCCCTTGGTGCGTGGGCGCGATCCCGAGAGGCTGGCCGAGGAGAAGCCAGAGACCTTGATCGAGGTGGACGTGACGGCCGTCACCTTGCCGCTGGCGAAGCCGACGCCGCCGAGGCCCCGTGACCGGCCGGAGCCGCCCTTGACGAACGTCTTGCCGCTCGGCGGCCGGCCGGAGCCGCCCCCCGGGAACCCGCCCCCGCCGGAGGTCGCGCCACCGGGCGGGCCACCGGGCCCACCGGTGCACGAGCCCGACGTGGGCTGGCTGACGGTGACGGTCGTGGCCTTCACCACCTTGGACTTCTTGGCCGTGCTCCCCGAGGCGGTGACGCAGTCCCCCACGGCGACGGACGACGCCGGGACGCTCACCATCTGGGTGAAGGAGGTGGCTGTGGTCCAGCTCACCGTCACCTGCCCGGTCTGTTGGTTCTGGACCTCCATCGAGGAGCCTGTGATGGCCGCCACGGACCCCGAGGCGCCCGGGAACGTGCGCGTGCGGGAGGAGCCGGACGACGTGGACGCGGCGCCGGCCGCGGTCGCCAGCCCCAGGGCCAGGGCAAGGGCCAGGGAAAGGGTCACGGCGGCGGTGGCCGCTACCGGGCGGTGAGGGGCGAGGCGCCTCATGGTTATGTCTTCTCCTTCGGTGCGGGGTCGGTGATCGGGCATGGGGTGCCGACCGGTGCGCGGTGGGCGGTCATTCGCTGCGCAGGGCGTCGATCGGGGCGAGCCGGGCGGCCCGGGAGGCCGGGTAGACGCCGAACACGAGGCCGATGGCCATGGCCACGAGCAGCGCGCCGACGCTGGCGGTGGCCGAGAGCGAGATCGGGTAGCCGATGGCGTGGGGGAGGAGCGCCGTGCCGAGGACGGCCAGGAGGGCGCCGAGCGCGCCGCCGGTCAGTCCCAGCACCGAGGCCTCCAGGAGGAACTGCCGGCGGATGAGCGTGGGCGTGGCCCCGAGGGCCTTCCGGAGCCCGATCTCGCGGATCCGCTCGGTCACCGAGACGAGCATGATGTTCATCACCCCGATGCCCCCCACCAGCAGCGAGATCCCGGCGATCCCGCCCAGCAGGATGGTGAGGGTGCGGTCCACCGACGTCGAGGTGGAGACGAGCGACTGCTCCGAGGTGATGGTGAAGTCGGCGTCCTGCGATGTCGAGATGCCGTGCAGTGCCAACAGCTCGGCGTCGGCCTCCTGGTAGGCGGCGGAGAGCGTGGCGGAGGAGGTGGCCTGGACGAGGATCGAGCTGAGCGAGGTCGAGCCGAAGAGGCGCTGGGTGGCCGTGGTGAGCGGCACCACCACCTGGTCGTCCTGGTTGGAGCCGGTCGATGTGGACGACGAGCCCACCGAGTTCAGGACCCCGATGACCGTGAAGGGCACCCCGTTGACCTTGACCGTCTGGCCCACCGGGTCCACGCCGCTGAACAGCTCGGAGGCGGTTGTGGATCCGAGCACCGCCACCGCCGACCCGTCGGCGACGTCCTGGTCGTCGATGAACCGTCCCTGGGTGACGCTGCGGTTGCGGACCGTCTCCCAGGCCGGGGTGGTCCCGTTCACTGTGGACGTCCACGAGGAGGAGCCGGCGGTGAGGCTCTCCGGGGAGGAGGCCACCGGCGCCACCGCCTTGATGTCGGGCGCCACGGTGCCGGACTGCAGGGCCGTGGCGTCGCCCCTCGTCAGGGTGGAGGCGGAGCCCAGGCCCTCGCGGATGCCGCTGGAGGAGGTGGTGCTGCCGGGCGTGACGGTGAGGAGGTTGGTGCCGAGGGCGTTGATCTCGGAGGCCACCTGGTTCTCGGCTCCCTGGCCGAGCCCGACCGTCAGGATGACCGCCGCGATGCCGATCATGATGCCCACCACGGTCAGCCCCGAGCGGAGGCGGTGGGTGCGCACGGCGTCGAGGCCGGTTCGCAGGGTGTCGAGCCACGTCACGGGACGAGCTCGTGGTCCTCGGCCAGCATGCCGTCGCGGATGCGCACCGTGCGCCCGGCCGCCCGGGCCACCTCGGCGTCGTGGGTGATGAGGACGATCGTCCGGCCCGCCTGGTGGAGCTCCTCCAGGAGCCCCAGGACCTCGCCGGCCGAGCGCGAGTCGAGCGCCCCGGTGGGCTCGTCGGCCAGGATCAGGTCGGGGTCGCCCACCAGCGCGCGGGCCACGGCAACCCGCTGCTGCTGGCCGCCGGAGAGCTCGCCCGGGCGGTGGTCCACCCGGTCCCCCAGGCCCACCCGGCCGAGGGCGGCGATGGCCTGCTCCCGCCGCTCGCCGCGGCCGGCGCCGGCGTAGCTCAGGGGGACCTCGACGTTGCGCCAGGCGGAGAGGGAGGGCAGGAGGTTGAACTGCTGGAAGACGAAGCCGATGCGGCGGTTCCTGATCGAGGCGAGGGCGGTCTCGTCGAGGCCGGCGACCGGCTCGCCGGCGAGGCGGTAGGTGCCCGAGGTGGCCACGTCCAGGCAGCCCAGGATGTGCATGAGGGTGGACTTGCCGGACCCGGACGGCCCCATGACGGCGACGTACTCGCCCTCGTCGATGGTCATGGTGATCCCCCGGAGCGCGGCGACGGCCAGCGACCCGGTGCGGTAGACCTTGGTCACGCCGCGCAGCTCGATGACCGGCTCAGCCACGTGTGCCGCCTCCCGGGGGCCCTCCGCTCCGGAAGAAGTGGCCGCCGGCCGGCAACCCGCCGGAGGGGAGCCCGCCCGAGCTGCCGGTGCCTGTGCCGCCGAGGAGGCTGTGGGCGCTGCCTGTCCCGCTCGTGAAGGTGACGACCTGCTCGAGCACCCTGTCCCCGGCCTTGACGCCGCTCGTGATCTGCGTCTCGCCTGTGGACACCTGGCCGGTGGTGACCGACCGGGTGACGTGCCGGCCTCCTGTGACGAGGGTGACCTGCGCCTTGCCTCCCGAGTAGGAGATGGCACCGGTCGGCACCTCGACCACTGTGCTGAGCTCCTTGACGGTGATCGTGAGTGTGGCCGAGGACCCGGCGTAGAGCCCGCTCGGCGTGCCCGTCACGGCGATCGTGACCGGGAAGGAGGCCACGCCGCTCGACGATGTGGCCACGAGGCCCACCGAGGACACGGTGCCGTAGTAGGTGGTCGAGGATGTGGCGTTACCGGCGCCCGATGTGCCCGTGCCCGATGTGCCCGCGCCCGATGTGCCGCCCCCTGTGGTGCCCTTGCCCCCCGGGACCGCGGCCACGAAGCCGCCGGGGCCGCCGGGGCTGCTCGAGCTCGAGAGGTTGATCGTGGCCTGGTCGCCCTGCTGCACCTGGCCGACCTGGGTGTCGTCCACGGAGGCGTTGACCTTGAAGCTGGCGGTCGAGACCACCACGATCTGGGCCGACGACGAGTTGCCGGTTGTGGACGATGTCCCTGTGCCGCCGGAGGACGGGTTGCTCTGGCCGCCGGTTGTCGAGGCGGCTGTGCCCGTGCTCCCGGACCCCGTGACCTGTTGGCCGAGGGAGAGGTCCACCGAGGCCACCGTCCCGGCGATGGTGGACGTGAGCGAAGCGTCGGCCAGGCTGGCCTGCGCCGATGTGAGCTGGGACTGCGCCGATGTGACCGAGGCCTTGTCCGAGAGGATCTGGCTCGTGGACGCGCCGTCGGCCTCGTCGCTCGAGAGCTGTGCCTCGGCCGAGGACAGCGTGGCCTGGGCGGAGGCGACGCTGGCCTGGAGGGCCGACGAGTCCACCGTGGCCAGCACCTGCCCGGCCGTTACCGCCTGGCCTACCGAGACGTCCACGGCGGTCACCTTGCCGGCGACGGCGAAGCTGAGATCGGCCTCGCTCGCCGGCTCGATGGTGCCCGAGGCGGACACCGTCTGCTTCATGGTCCCGGTGGTGGCCGTCACGACCTGGGTGGTGGTCGTGAGGCCGGGCCCTGTGGACCCGCCGGTGCCGAGCCAGATCCCGATGCCGGCGCCGGCCCCGAGGATCACCACCGCCACGGCGACGATCACGGCGCGCCGCCGCCTCGACCGTCGCGGGGGACCCGCCGCATCCTCGGCGAGGACCGCCGGCACCTCCTCGGTCACGTGGTCCTGCACGTCCTCCCCGACAGCCTCGTTCGGCTGGGTGTCGGCCAGTGGGTCCGTGATGCGGCGAACGTGCACTGTTGGTTCCTGTCCGTCGTCGGGGCACGAGCGAGCGCACCGGCACCCGGGCGCCGTCCGCTCGCCGGGCGTTCTACGACGCCGGCCCTTACACGGGGCTAATCGAGCCCGTTAGGCGGCTGTTAGGCCTCTTCGAACATTCTTATGAACGTCCCGGCCAGGAGGGACCGCCTGCCTGGTCAGGACGGACGGCCACGGTGGGCCACGCCTGCCGGCAGGCTCCGGGCGCGGCTGCCGTGGCCGGCGGGGGGCGCCCGGCCATGCTGGCGTCCGACCCACTGCCGGCACGGCCGGGCTCCCCGGCACGACGAACGCGAGGGACCATGCAGCTCCACCGACCGCACCTGCGCCGAGCGCTCACGTGGCTCCGGGCCCACGTGCCGGGCCGGACCGTCCGGGCCCGGCTGACCCTGCTCTACGGGTCGCTCTTCCTGGCCTCGGGCACGGTGCTCCTGGTGATCGTCGCCCTGCTCTGGGGCAACGCCACCGGCGGCACATTCCTGCTGTCGTCAACGGTCCCCTCCCACATCTTCCACATCGCCGGCATCGGCCCGCCGCCGGGCGCGGTGGTGGCCCGGGGCGGCAACTACGTGTCGCCGGTGGTCGTCCCCGCCGGCGCCCAGGCGGTGGTCACCAAGCAGCACCAGGTCTTCGGCCAGCTCCACTCGCTCGCCGTCCAGCAGCACGCGCACGACGTCCACCAGCTCCTGCTCTACTCGGCCGTGGCCCTCGCCATCATGGCCATGCTCGCCATCGGCGCCGGGTGGCTGACCGCCGGGCGGGTGCTCCGCCCGCTGCGCACCATCACCGTCGCGGCGCGCGACATCTCCGCCAGCAACCTGCACGCCCGCCTGGATCTGCAGGGGCCCGAGGACGAGATGAAGGAGGTGGGCGACACGATCGACGACCTGCTGGAACGGCTCGAAGGCTCGTTCCGGTCCCAGCGGCAGTTCGTGGCCAACGCCTCGCACGAGCTCCGCACGCCGCTGGCCACCATGCGCGCGTCCATCGACGTGGCGCTGGCCAAGCGCGAGCCGGTCCCGCAGCAGACCGTCGTCCTGGCCAACCGGCTCCGCCACGAGCTGGACCAGATCGACCGGCTCCTGGGGAGCTTCCTGGACCTGGCCCGCTCCGAGGCACCGCCGGTCGACAGCACCTCGGTCGCGTCGCTCGACCTCCTGGTGGCGACGGCGCTCGAGCGCCAGACCGCGGAGATCGCGGCGCGCGGGGTCCGGGTGGACGAGGACGACTGCCCTGCCGCATGCGTCGCCGGGAACGTCACGCTCCTGTCCCGGATGGTCGACAACCTGGTGGAGAACGCGGTCCGGCACAACGAGCGGTCGGGGTGGATCCGCGTCCGCACCGAGGTGGACGGGGCCGCCGCCCGGCTGGTCGTGGAGAACGGCGGACCGCGGCTGGACGACGTCGCGCTGCAGGAGCTGATGCAGCCCTTCCGCCGGCTCGGGCCGGAGCGGACGGGGTCGGGGGCCGGGTTCGGCCTCGGCCTCTCCATCGTCGCCTCGATCGCCGCGTCCCACGGCGGGACCGTGGAGCTCCGGCCGCTGCCGGGCGGGGGGCTGCGGGCGGCCGTGTCCCTGCCCCTCGCCGCGCCGGTGCCGGTGGCCGCCGGGTCGGTCCCGTGAGGGTGCTCGTGGTGGAGGACTCGGCCTCCCTGGCCGACGTGATCGTGGAGGGCCTCCGCG
>JBOGGH010000004.1:0-25058 GCA_050743905.1 Acidimicrobiales bacterium | reverse complement strand
GGTGCTCGACGCCTGGGAGCCGCGGCTGGCCCGGATGGTGGCCGCCCAGGCCGAGGCGCAGGCCCAGGCGCCCGGGCCGGGTGACCTGGGGGGCGTCCTCGGGACCGGGGCCGGCGCCGGGGACGAGGACCTGGGCAGCCTCGGCGAGCTGCTCGGCCGGTTCGCCACCACCATGGGCCCGGTGCTGCTCGGCATGCAGTTCGGCTCGGCGGCCGGGCATCTGGCGCAGCGGGCCCTCGGGCGGTACGCGCTGCCCGTGCCCTGGCCCGGCCCCGGCGAGCTGCTGGTGGTGCCCCAGAACGTGCAGGCCTTCGCCGACGACTGGAGCCTCCCGCCGGACCAGGCCCGGCTCTGGGTGTGCGTCCGCGAGCTGACGGCGCACGCGGTGCTCTCCCGGCCCCACGTCGCCGGGCACGTCGACCGGCTCCTGGACGCCGCCGCCTCGGACATGGCGGCCGCCCAGCAGGATCTCACCGAGCGGATGGGGTCGCAGGCGGGCGACCCCGAGTCGCTGCAGCACCTGCTGGCGGATCCGGAGTCGCTCCTGGCGGACCTGCTCACGCCGGGCCAGCAGCGCGCCTCGGCCGAGCTGGTGGCGGTGACCACGGCCGTCGCCGCCTACGTGGACCACGTCACGGCCCACGTGGCCGGCTCGCTGCTCGGCTCGGCGTCGGCGCTCACCGAGGCCTGGTACCGGTACCGGACCACGGACGCCGCCGGGGAGCGTGCCGCGGCGGCGCTCTTTGGCCTGGACGTCGGCCGCGAACAGGTGGACCGGGGCGCGGCCTTCGTCCATGGCGTGGTCGAGCGGGCGGGCGAGGAGGGCCTGGCCCGCCTGTGGACGTCCGAGCGCACGCTGCCCACCCCGGCCGAGCTGGACGCCCCGGGCCTGTGGCTCGAGCGGATCGACCTCCCGTTGGACGAGGGGGGCGCCCTGCCGGAGGGCTGAAGGCTCCGGGAGGCCTCCGGTTCGTCCGGGAGGCCTGCGGTTCGTCCGTGAGGCCTGCGGTGCTAGCCGGCCTCGGCCTCCTCGGGGAACCCGAGATCCCATTCGAGGGTCAGGTGCTCGCGCTCGGCGTCCCGCACCACGCGCTCGCGGTTGCGCCGGAACTGCGGGTCGTGCGGCGGCAGGAGCACCAGCCGGGCCAGCACCCGCTCCCGGAACGCCTCGATCAGCTCGGGTTCGCCGTAGTCGGACTGGACCTCCCAGTGCGGCGCCACCGGGCCGAGGTACACGACACGAGCGTGGCCGACCGGCTCCACCGGTTCCTCGATCGGGGTGTCGTCGACGTCTGGGGACATGGCACCTCCTGGCCGGCGCTGCGGGCTCCTGGGCGCCCGGGGACGCCCGGGCGGTGGCCCAGCGTACCGGTTCGCCGGGTGCCGTCCCGCCGGCCGGCCCCGGCCCCTCCCGCCAGGGGCCCCCGCTCCGCCCACCTCGGCTCCTCCCCGGGGCCGCCGCGGCCCCGCCGGCCGCCGTGCGGTGGGGTTTCCCCGCTCCCGGACTACACTTGCCCGTGAGACAAGGGAGCTGCCATGGACAAGGGAGTTGCCGTGGAAACCGAATGGATGGCCGACGGCAAGTGCCGGGACATCCCTCCCGCCGTGTTCTTCCCCAGTGACGGCCTCGGCGTGCAGGAGGCACAGCGCATCTGCGCCGAGTGCCCCGTGTCCGAGGCATGCCTCGAGTACGCGCTAGTCAACCGGATCGATCACGGCGTGTGGGGGGGCCGCTCCGAGCGGGAGCGGCGGCGGATCCTCCGGAGGCGCCGCATAGCGCAGCCGGCCGTGGCGCGCTGACGCCCACCGGCGTCGCTCGCCGCAGCGGGGGGATGCCGTCCGGGAGCGGGCGCGCCCCGGCCTCCGGGCTCGAGTGCGTGGTCAACGTGAGCGAGGGCCGCGACCCCCGCGTGGTGGACCGGCTCGGGGCGTCCTGCGGCGCCCCGCTGCTCGACGTCCACAGCGACCCGCACCACAACCGCACCGTCTTCACCCTGGCGGGCCCCACGGACATGGTGGAGCGGGCCGCCCGCATGCTCTCCTCGGCGGCGATCGCGGCGATCGACTTCACGGAGCACGACGGCCGGCACCCGGCGTTCGGGGTGGTGGACGTGGTGCCCTTCGTGCCCCTGCACGCGGCCGGCACGGGAGGTGCGGCGGCGTCGGGTGCGGCGGCGTCGGGCGCAGGCGCGTCGGGCGCAGGCGCCGGACGGACGGGACGGCTCGCCGTGGGGCCGCCCCTCGACGACGCCATCGCCGCCCGGGACCGCTTCGCCCGCTGGGCGGGCTCCGAGCTGGGAGTCGCCTGCCACCTCTACGGGCCGCTCCCGCCCAACGGGCACCGCACGCTCCCCGAGCTCCGCCGCGCCGCCGGGAGCACGCTGGCGCCGGACACCGGTCCCACCACGCCGGACCCGCGCGTAGGTCGCTGCGCGGTGGGCGCCCGGCACTTCCTCGTGGCCTACAACCTGTGGGTCACCGGCGACGTGGACCTCGCCCGCGCCGTGGCAGCCGACGTACGAGGACCGGCGGTCCGCGCCCTCGGCCTCGTCCTGGACGGCCGCTCCCAGATCTCGTGCAACCTGGTGGACCCGCTCACCGTGGGCCCGGCCGAGGTCCATGACGAGGTGGCCCGCCGGCTCGAGCAGGTGGGTGCCGCGGTGGAGCGGTGCGAACTGGTGGGGCTGCTGCCCGCCGCCGCCCTGGCGACCGTGCCGTCGAGGCGGCACGCCGAGCTGGGCCTCACCCCCGAGCGCACCATCGAGGCGCGGCTGGAGGCCGCCGGGCTGGAGCTCGCGTGAGCGGCCCGGCCGGCGGCGCGTCGATCAGCTCGCGCTGACCATCTCGGCACGGCGCTGCAGGGCCCGCGCCCTGCGCAGGCGGCGGCGCTCACGCTCGCTCATCCCGCCCCAGATGCCGAACTTCTCCCCGTTGGCGAGCGCGTACTCGAGGCAGTCCTCGCGCACCACGCAGCCCCGGCAGACCTCCTTGGCCTCGCGCGTGGACGCGCCCCGCTCGGGGAAGAAGAGATCAGGGTCCACGCCCATGCAGTTGGCCTGCGCCTGCCAACTGCGCTCCTGGCGTCCGTAGAGCAGCGACACGAGATCCACGGGCCCGCCTCCCTCGCCACAGAGTGGCACCGATGTAATTACAACGGTGTTATCTTTCCCCATCGCGCCCGGGAACGCAAGCGGATCGTCCCAAGTGCAGGCGATCACGAGCCCCGCCGGCGCGGTACCTCATCCCGCCGGGCGGAGCACCCGGCAGCGCCTCATCCCGCCGGGCGGAGCACCCGGCGGTGCTGCAGGAAGTCCACCAGCACGTACCCGCCGAGCGCGTCCGGCGTGGTGTAGAAGGTCCGGCCGCCGTTCACGCGGGCGATCTGCTCCACGAACGGGAACTGCGTGCGCTCGAGGTCGAGGGCGAAGACGTTGATCGTGATGCCGGCGCGCGTGCAGCGGATCACCTCGGCCATGGTCCGCCGCAGCGTCTCCGGCCTCGGCGGGTAGTTGAACAGCACCTCGCCGTCCGGCTCGATGTGCGCCGTGGGCTCGCCGTCGGTCACCACGATGACCTGCTTGGTCCCGTGCTGATGGGCGAGGAGCCTGCGGGCCAGCAGGAGCCCGTGCTGGAGGTTGGTGCCGTAGACGTAGTCCCACATCGCCGTGGGCAGGTCCTCGGGCCGGATCTCCCTGGCCACCTCGGAGAACCCCACGATCCCCAGGTAGTCGCGGGGGAAGCGGCTGGCGATGAGCGTGTGGAGCGCCATGGCCATCTTCTTGGCCGGGACGAAGTTGTCCCGCATCGGCATGGACATCGACAGGTCCACCAGGAGCACCGTCGCCGAGCGGGCCAGCGCCTCGGTCTCCACCACCTCGAAGTCCTCGGGGGACAGGCGGACCGGCACGCCGGCGCCGCCCCGGCGGACCGCGTTGTGCACGGTCTGGGAGAGGTGGAGGTTGAAAGGGTCCCCGTACTCGTACTGCTTGGTGGTCTCCTCGCGGTCGTGCCCGGCCCCGGTCCACGCGGTCCGGTGCTCCCCCAGCCGGCTGGCCCGGGTGGTGGCGAAGAGGTCGGCCAGCGCCCGCTGCCCGAGGCGTCGCACGCCCTTGGGGGTGAGCTCGGTGCGGCCGCCGCGCTGCTCGATGAGGCCGGCCTCCGCCAGCTCGCGGGCGAGGCGCGCCAGCCGCTCGAGGGAGCGCGCCGCGTCGTCGCCCAGGTGGCGGGCCACCTCGTCCACGTCGATCTCGGCCAGCGCCGCCGGCGAGGAGGCCGACTGCAGCACCTCCTCCATCCGCTCGAGCTCGCCGAGCTGGGCCGCCAGGTCCGTGGCCTCGGACAGGCCCAGCGGCGTGTCGCCGGAGAAGCCGTGGCCGCGTTCCCACCCCGCGTCCGGGAAGGCGCGCTGGAGGTTGGCCGACAGGCGCTCGACCTGCCAGCGCAGGTCCATGTCCTCCAGGAGCTGCTCGGCCAGCGCCCGGAGCTGGTCGCGCTGGGCCGGCGAGAGCGACCGCCACATGGCCTCGGCGGCCGCCATGCGGGCGGCGAGCTGCTCCAGCAGCTCGTCCAAGGACCCGGCGCCGGGGAACATGTCCCCG
Source organism: Acidimicrobiales bacterium (assembly GCA_050743905.1). Classification (GTDB taxonomy): domain Bacteria; phylum Actinomycetota; class Acidimicrobiia; order Acidimicrobiales; family RAAP-2; genus JBOGGH01. The sequence continues at coordinate 20,460 of JBOGGH010000004.1, read as the reverse complement.
AACCGCTCCATGAACGCCTCGAAGCTCGGGTCGATCGGCTCGCCGCGCTCGCGCTGCTCCAACATCCGGTTGAGGGCGTCGAAGGCGTCGCGCATCCGGGCCATCTGCGCGGCGTCCGTCGAGCCGAGCGCCTCGGTCATCCCCTTGGTGTAGGTGTCCGCCACGTCCCGGCGGAGCTGCTCCACCAGCTCCTCGAAGCGCTCGCGGGCCTCGGAGGAGACGAACTCGTACTGCCGGAGGCCGCCCACGCGGCCGGCCACGTCGTCCGGGAGCAGGTCGAGCGCGATGCGCCGCTCGGCCACCACGTCGTCGGTGACCTCGCGGCGGCGCTCGTCACCGGACGCTCGGGCCTCGTCCGCCAGCTCGTCCACCGCCGCCCGCTCGGTGGCCACGATCTCGTCCAGCTCCCCGGTGAGCCGGGCCAGCTCGCCGTCGGGGTCGCCCCGCTCGAGCAGCTCGGCCCGGCGGCGGCGGAGCCGCTCGAGGAGCTGCCGCGAGCCCATGAGCCGCCGGCCGTCGGCGCCCCGCATGCCGTTGCGGAGGAGCCGGCGGAGGGCGTCGTCCAGGTCGCCGCCGGCCAGGAGCTCGTCGGTGAGCTCGGCCAGCAGCTCGTCGGGATCCAGGCCCAGGTCCTCCTGGGATCCGTCCCAGCGGGAGTAGTCGTAGCGCGCCGTCACGCCGCCGCCGTCACTTCCGGCTCCGGTAGAGGGCGCGGGCGCCCGACGCGTCCTTGTTCAGGCGCTTGGTCAGGTGGAGGCCCTCCAGCAGGAACTCGAGGGCGCTTGCCAGCAACGCCGGGGACTCCTCGGCCTCGGGACCGGCCAGCGCCCGGGTGGGCGGCTCCAGCCCCGGCAGGTCCCGGAGCACCGCCAGGTACTCGGCCGAGGGCAGGTCGTCGCCGGCATGGACCACCGCCTCGGCGTCGAAGGCGGCGAGCACGGCCGCCGGGTCCTCCAGCGTGACCCGCCGCCGGAAGACGGCGAGCACCGCCGCCGACGCGAGCTGGGCCACCACGTCCTGCTCCCGCCCTTCCTCCAGCGCCTCCACCTCGATCTTGCCCTGGGTGGAGGAGACCAGCGCCGACAGGTCGCTCACCCGCGGCACCGCCACCGGCTCGCCGGACCGCAGCGCCCGCCGCACGGCGTTGGCCACCAGGGTCTCGTAGTTGGCGATGGAGAGGCGCACGGACACGCCGCTGCGCTGGTTCAGGTGCGGGCTGCGGCGGGCGAGCTGGCTGAGCTCGGCCACCACCTCCTCCAGGTACGGCGGCACCGTGACCGCCGGCCCGCCCGGCGGCACCGCCGCCTCGGACCGCACCACGGCCATCTCCACCCGGGCGTCGGGCGGGTAGTGGGTGCGGATCTGGGCCCCGAACCGGTCCTTCAGCGGGGTGATGATCCGGCCCCGGTTGGTGTAGTCCTCCGGGTTGGCCGTGGCCACCAGCACCACGTCCAGGGGGAGGCGGATCCGGTGGCCGCGGATCTGGACGTCGCGCTCCTCGAGCACGTTGAGCAGCCCCACCTGGATGCGCTCGGCCAGGTCCGGCAGCTCGTTGATGGCAAAGATGCCGCGGTTGACCCTGGGCACCAGCCCGTAGTGGAGGGCCAGCTCGTCGGAGAGGTAGCGGCCCTCGGCCACCTTGATCGGGTCCACCTCGCCGATCAGGTCGGCGATCGAGGTGTCCGGGGTGGCCAGCTTCTCGCCGTAGCGCTCGGAGCGGTGGAGCCAGCCCACGGGGGTCTCGTCCCCCTCCTCGGCCACCCGGACCCGCGCGTAGCGGGAGGTGGGGGCGTACGGGTCGTCGTTGATCTCCGAGCCGGCCACCACCGGGAGCCACTCGTCCAGCAGGTCGACCACCGAGCGCACGAGGCGCGTCTTGGCCTGGCCGCGCTCCCCCAGCAGGATCACGTCGTGCCCGGCGAGCAGCGCGTTCTCGAGCTGCGGCAGGACCGTGTCCTCGAACCCGTGCACCCCGGTGACCAGCGGCTCGCCGGCGGCGATCCGGGCGGCGGCGTTGCGGCGGAGCTCCTCGGCCACCGGGACCGGGGCCCAGCCGGACGCCCGCAGGTCCCCGAGGGTGCGAGGCAGCTCGTGGGGGGGGACGGGGGCGTGGGGAGGCGATGCGGCCATGGAGCCGAGCCTACGTGCGCGGGTGCCGCCGCACGTCCCGGTTCCCGGGCCCGGGCGGCGCCGGTCCAGCGTTCAGGTAGCGCCGGTCCCCGTGCCCGGTCGGCGCCGGTCCCCGTGCCCGGAAGCCGCCGGTCCCGGGCCCCGCCTCGCCCCTTCACCACGAATTGCGCCGCCGGCGCTACCGTCTGGAATGATGAGGGCCGCCCGCGCCCGGCCCCCGGGTTGTCGCGGGCGGGAGAGCCCTGGTGCGCCCGCCGCCGACCGGCGCGGGAAAGGAGGACGGCGTGACGACGGTGGACAGCGTGACGGTCACCCCGGTGGCGATCGGGGGGACCCGCGGGGGCCCCGACGTGCCGACGCTGCGGCAGGACCGCTGGTGGCTCCAGCCCCTGGTCACGGCGTCGATCCTCATCGCCTTCGTCGCCTACTCCACCTGGGCCGCCTTCGTGAACCGGGACTACTTCGTGGGGGCCGCCACACACCGGGACCTGCTCTCGCCCTTCTACTCCCCGTGCCTCGCCGCGAGCTGCGTCCCCGGGAGCCACCCGGGCTTCTACCTGACCTGGTGGGAGATCTCGCCGGCGATCCTGATCCTGATCGTCCCGCTGGGCTTCCGCCTCACCTGCTACTACTACCGGCGGGCCTACTACCGCTCGATCTGGTTCTCGCCCCCGAACTGCGCCGTGGCCGACGGGCACCCCAGCTACAGCGGGGAGTCGCGGCTCCCGCTCATCCTGCAGAACGTCCACCGCTGGTTCTTCTACCTGGGGCTCTGCCTGAACGTGATCCTCACGATCGACGCCGTGGAGGCCTTCCGCCAGCCCGGCTACCCCACCGGCTGGGGCATCAGCGTGGGGACGGCGGTCCTCTGCGTCAACGCGGCGCTGCTCTGGCTGTACACCCTCTCCTGCCACTCCTGCCGGCACCTCTGCGGCGGGCAGGTGAAGAGCTTCTCCAAGCACCCGGTCCGCCACCGCCTGTGGAAGCTGGTGACGCCGCTCAACGCCAACCACATGAAGTTCGCCTGGGCGAGCCTGATCTTCGTCGCGCTGACCGATCTCTACGTGCGGCTGGTGGCCGCCGGGGCCTTCCACGACCCCGGCTTCCACTTCTAGGCACCGGCGCGCCGCCGGCGCCGCCCGGGCCGCACGGCCCCGACGGCGCCCCGGGAGAGGACGAGAGGAAGCGGAGAACCACATGGCCGAGGAGTACGAAGCCCACGAGTACGACGTGATCGTGGTCGGCGCCGGCGGCGCCGGGCTGCGGGCGGCGATCGAGGCCCAGGCGCGCGGCCTGCGGACCGCGCTCGTCTGCAAGTCGCTGCTGGGCAAGGCCCACACGGTGATGGCCGAGGGCGGCGTGGCCGCGTCCATGGGCCACGTCTGGTCCGAGGACAACTGGCAGGTCCACTTCCGCGACACCATGCGGGGCGGCAAGTACCTGAACAACTGGCGCATGGCGCAGCTCCACGCCCAGGAGGCGCCGGACCGGGTGTTCGAGCTGGAGGCGTGGGGGGCGCTGTTCGACCGGACCGAGGACGGCCGGATCACCCAGCGGGACTTCGGCGGCCACCGCTACGCCCGCCTGGCCCACGTGGGCGACCGCACCGGCCTGGAGATCATCCGCACCCTCCAGCAGAAGGCCGTCAGCATGGACATCGACGTCTTCATGGAGTGCAAGGTGCTCCGCCTCCTGCACGACGCCGACGGCCGGGTCTCCGGCGCCGTGGGCTACTGGCGCCCGACCGGGGAGTTCGTGACCTTCGCCGCCAAGGCGGTGGTGCTGGCCACGGGGTCGATCGGCAAGTGCTTCCAGTTCACCTCCAACAGTTGGGAGTCCACCGGCGACGGCCACGCCATGGCCATGTGGGCCGGGGCGGACGTCATCGAGATGGAGTGCGTGCAGTTCCACCCCACCGGCATGGTGTGGCCGCTCTCGGTGCGCGGCCTGCTGGTGACCGAGGGGGTGCGGGGCGACGGCGGGGTCCTGCGCAACAGCGAGGGCGAGCGGTTCATGTTCGACTACGTGGCCCCCATGTTCCGGGCGGAGACGGCCGAGACCGAGGACGAGGCCGACCGCTGGTACGAGGACCACATCAACAACCGGCGCACCCCGGACCTCCTCCCCCGTGACGAGGTGGCCCGGGCCATCAACAGCGAGGTGAAGGCGGGACGGGGCAGCCCCCACGGCGGCGTGTACCTGGACATCGCCAGCCGGCGGTCGGCCGAGTACATCCGCCGCCGGCTGCCCTCCATGTACCACCAGTTCATGGAGCTGGCGGGCGTGGACATCACCACCACCCCCATGGAGGTGGGCCCCACCTGCCACTACATGATGGGCGGGGTCCGGGTGGACGCGGACACCGAGGCCGCCACGGTGCCCGGCCTCTTTGCCGCCGGCGAGGTGGCGGGCGGCATGCACGGCGCCAACCGGCTCGGGGGCAACTCCCTCTCCGACCTGCTCGTCTTCGGCCGGCGGGCCGGCATGGGGGCCGCCGACTTCGCCGAGGGCCGCACCGGCGTGCCCACGGTGGACGCCGCCGAGGCGGGCGCGGTGGTAGCCGACGCCCTCGGGGCGCTCGAGCGCGACGGGGGCGAGAACCCGTACGACGTCCACCACGACCTGCAGGCCACCATGCAGGCGTTGGTGGGCATCATCCGCACCGGGCCCGAGCTGGAGCAGGCGCTCGACCGGCTGGAGGAGCTGAAGGAACGCACCGGCAAGGTGGCGGTGGGCGGCGGCCGCTCCTACAACCCCGGGTGGAACCTGGCCACCGACCTGCCCTCGATGCTCACGGTCTCCACCGCGGTGGCGCAGGGCGCGCTGCACCGGAAGGAGAGCCGGGGCGGCCACACCCGGGAGGACTTCCCGGACGCCGACCCCGAGCTGGGCAAGGTCAACCTCGTCCAGCGCCAGGTGGACCAGCGGGGCTACGACGCCCCGATCGCCCTTGAGGCCGAGCCGCTGCCGGAGATGCCGGCGGAGCTCCGCCAGCTCCTGGAGGAGGGATCCTGATGTCCGACGCCCACGGCGCCGCCACCGTGCCCGAGCCGGAGCCGGACGGCGTGCCCGGCCAACCCGGCCAACCCGGCCTGCCCGGCCTGCCCGGCCTGCCCGGCGACGAGCCGCCGGCCGAGGGGGCGACGGCTCCCGCTGCATCCCTGTCACTGGCCGAGGCGGGGGGAGGCGGCGGGGGCGCCCTCGCCGGCGAGGAGGGACGGACACCGGTGGCTGCCGAGCCGTACGGCGAGCCCACGGTGGCCATGCGGGTCTGGCGTGGCGACGAGGCCGGTGGCGAGTTCGCCGAGTACGTCCTCCCGGCCAACGAGGGCGAGGTGGTACTGGACGTGGTCCACCGCATCCAGGCCACGGCCGCGCCGGACCTGGCGTGCCGGTGGAACTGCAAGGCCGGGAAGTGCGGCTCGTGCTCGGCCGAGATCAACGGCACGCCACGCCTCATGTGCATGACGCGGCTGGACACCCTGCCCGAGGGCCCGGTGACGGTGGCCCCCATGCGCACCTTCCCCATCATCCGTGACCTGGTGACGGACGTGAGCTTCAACTACGAGGTCGCCAAGACTGTGCCGGCGTTCCAGCCCGGCCCGGAGCCGCCCGGCGGCTACCGCATGCAGCAGGTGGACGTGGAGCGGGGCCAGGAGTTCCGCAAGTGCATCGAGTGCTTCATGTGCCAGGACGTCTGCCACGTGATCCGCGACCACGAGGAGAACAAGCCCCGGTACGCCGGGCCACGGTTCTTCATACGGTTCGCCGAGCTGGAGATGCACCCGCTGGACACCAACGACCGCCGCGAGCTGCTCCGCCAGCGCGGCGGGCTCGGCCTCTGCAACATCACCAAGTGCTGCACCGAGGTCTGCCCCGAGCACATCAAGATCACCGACAACGCCATCATCCCCATGAAGGAGCGGGTGGTGGACGCCTCGTACGACCCGGTGGGCTGGCTCGGCCGCACGATCCTCCGCCGCACCAAGCGCTCGTCCGAGGAGGCCGCCGCCGCCGGTGCGCAGGAGGCGGCCGGCGCCACAGCGGAGCCGGCGGACGGGCTGGACGACGCGCCCGCCGGGCTGCCGGCCGGGGAGGCAGCGGCCGGGGACCGCTAACCGGTGCCCCGCTTCTACTCCAAGGAGTGGGTGGCCGCCTTCAACGAGGCGGTGGAGGGGCTGGAGGCGGGAACGGTGGACACCGGCGCGTCCCTGGCTGCCGACGGCGGGCGCTTCCGGGTGGACCAGGTGGTGCACGGGGCGCCCGGCGGCGACGTGGTGGTGGCTCTGGATGTGGACGACGGACGGATGCACCTGGAGCTGGAGCCGGCCGGTGACGGGCGGGGCAACACGGGGGCCGCCGTGGTGGTCTCGCTCTCCTACGACGACGCCGCGGCCATGGCCCGGGGCGAGCTCGAGCCGGCGTCGGCCGTGGCCGAGGGCCGGATCCGGGTCCGGGGCGACCTGGCCGTGCTGGTTGCAGGCCAGGCCCTCATGGTTGCGGCGGCCGAGCGGCTCGCCGGGCTCCGGGCCGACACCACCTACTGAGCCGGCTCCACGTCGCCCCAGGAGCCCCGGCCCCAGACCGACCCTTCGCCACTCCGGGATGCCTGGCCCGCCCGACGAACCCGCCACGTCCCCCCAGCTCAGGCTGCGCTTTTGACCCCCGCCTCCCGCCGAATATGCGTGATCACACGTATTTTCACGGAGCTTCATGAAGGAGATACTGAACCCACCGGCCGTTGCCCGCGTGCGCCCGGCAGCCAGCGAGCTCGATGACAGGAGAGAACAACTTCAGGTGAGACGGTTCGGCTGTTGGAGTGCGTCGTCGACGAGGAGAGAAGCGTTGCGCGCCCGCCGCGCCCGCCGAAAGGCGTCACCGCTCCCGCGGTTTGCGCCAGGGCGGGAAGAGGGGGTGGGCCTGGTCGAGATCATCGTGGCGTTCGCTGTGCTGCTCCTCGTCCTCGTCCCCATCTCCTATGTCCTCAACAATGTGATCAGTCAGTCCGGCATGGCCAGGAGCAAGGTGCAGGCCCTCTCCATCGCCGAGAAGTGGGTGGAGAAGTTGTCAGCCTCAACAGTGCCGACGACACCACCGAACACACCGACACATGGAGTGCCGCTGGTCGGCACTACCGTCACAGAGGGCACATTGACACTGAACGGGAAGCTGGGCACACGCAGCGCCACAGTCGACTACTACCCCACCGCCAAGTACTACTGGGTCATCCGGACATCTCCGACAACAACAACAACAGGCACACCCGACCTCTGCACATCGGGGAAGGTGCCCCAGCTCCTCGGTCTTACGGTAAACGTCGACTACTACGGCGGTAACGTCAAGGACACCACGGTCCTCGACTACCCACCGGCCGGACTGCCGAAGTACGGGTTCCTCGGGGTGCAGGTGGCGGGGAACCCGTCGAGCACAACAGACCCCACACCACCGCCCACCAGGGGTGGGGTCCCTTGGGGCGGTGTCGAAGGCCGCGTCGACACAGTACCGATCACCGCCACCTCGGTCACTACACCGACAAAGGTCTACTCGACCACCGCCGGACCGCACGGATGCGGCTTCTTCGAGTTGCTCCCGGGCAAATACACGGTGCATGTGGGGCCCGAGTCCCTGGTCACGCCGTTCGTCGCGACTGGCAGCACGACGGCAACGGCGATCACAGATCCCACAACGTTCACCGTCTCGCTCAGCAAGACCACTGCCACCCCGCCGTTCCTCTACGACGAGGGCGCCTACGTCAACCTGGCCTACCCCGACTCCACGGTCACCGACGGCTCCATCACCTGCCCCAACAAGAGCAAATTCCAGTGCCTGGTCACCGGTCAGGGCACAACTGGCTCGGCCACCGCGGCAGTGAGCGTCCTCTCGGGTACGTCGTGGTCCTCCAGTGACTTGAAGACGACATTGGGCATCGAGAAGATCCTCTCGTCAGCGTGCTCCACAGTGGCCTGCGTCGGCGTCGGGTTCGGTGCGTCCGGGGCGGCCGCCGTGGTCGACCCACCCTCCAATGTCACCAGATGGACGGCCAGCTCACCAACACCGACAACGACGGGGCACGTCAAGCTCCTCCGACAGATCCGGTGCCCGGAACCGACTGCGTGCCTGGCGACCGGTACAACCACAGCAGGGCCCGTGATCCTCGGCGCAACGGTCAACACCTCACCGTCCCTCTCGCTCACGTGGTCGGTGGACAACATCCCGCCCACACCGGCGCTCTCGTCCATCACATCGCTGACCTGCAGCGGGACGGCAACACCGAACCGAGCCTGCTTCGTGGTCGGCAAGTCGAAGACAGGGACAACCCCGGTGGTGTTGACGGGGGCCCAGACCGGCGGCGCTCAGACCTGGGCCAAGGAGACCCTCCAGGGCGACCCGACCAAGATCACTGACCTCGCCTGCGCCGGAGGGACGGCCTGTTACGTCGTCGGCTCCTCGGGGACAACGCCGGTCATCCTGGCGGGGGCCGTCACGCCAACGACGGAGACATGGTACTCGGACACGCTCACAGGCATCCCGGCGACAACCTCGCTCACCGGGGTGACGTGCTCGGGGACATCGGTGTGCATGGCCTTTGGCACATCCAAGGCCCCCGCGCCGGTCGTGCTGGCCGCCGGGGTCTCCGTGCTCCCGACCGCGACCTGGCGGGAGGAGAACCTACCCACAACCATGAAGTCGGCCACGGTGCTCACCTGCGCCAAGACGGCTTGCCTCGTCATCGGCAGCGACGGAACAGGTGACGGGATCTACGCCGGGTCGGTGCAGACCAGTCCCACCACATGGGTCGCCGACACGGTGCCATCCGGCTTGACGCTCACCAAGCTCGTCTGCTCCACCACAACAACGTGCGTCGCGACCGGGACGAGCACTGCCACACAGTCGGCGGTGATGCTGACCGGCACGGCGAGCACGTCCAAGAAGAAGTTCACACCGGTCACCTTCCCGTCCGCCGCCACAGCGACACTCGCCGGCGACATCACTCACGACGGCGGCACCTCCGGTCCGGCTCCGAATGCTCGTTACGTGCAGCTGGACTCCAGCGTGCGACCGCTCTCACGCACGCCGGCCGTCCACGGAACGGCGGCTCTCTTGGCATCCGGGCCCCCGACCGTGACCTCGGTCACACCGAACAAGGGCAAGGTGTCCGGCGGGACAACCGTCACCATCAGGGGAACAAACCTCACTACAACCACAAGGGTCACGTTCGGGTCCGTTCGAGGCACGACACTGACAATAAGAACAGCGGGTCGGGGCAGGATCAAGGTCAAAGATCCCGCCGGCACCGCCGGTACCTCCGTTCCGGTGGTGGTCAAGAACAACAGGGGCACAAGCACAAAGACCCACACCTTCACCTACGTCGGCCCTCCGACGATCAAGAACGTGACGCCAGCGAAGGGCCCGCTCGCTGGGAGGACAACGATCACCATCACCGGGACTGGCCTCACAACAGTCACCTCGGTGAAATTCGGGACCGGGTCGGCCACCGTACTGACAACCAGAACGCCCGGCCAGGTCACAGTCCGGGACCCGTCTGCGACAAAGGCTGGAGCGGTCACAGTGATCGTCGCTGCCGCCGGGGGGACCGGCACGCTCGCAACAGGCTTTACCTACGTCGCCGCCCCGACCATCACCGGGGTCTCGCCGACACAGGGTCCCACGAACGGTGGCACATTGATCACTATCACCGGCACCAACTTCATAACAGTGACCGCGGTCAGGTTCGGGTACAACCAGGCGACCACACTCACAACCGTAACTGCTGGTCAGGTGACGGTTCGCGACCCGTCCGCAACAAGATATGGAACAGTCGCCGTCTACGTCACAGCAGCGGGAGGCCAGGGCCGCCGCACACGCGGCTTCAGGTACCTCCCATCCCCGTCGATCACGCGCATCACGCCGACAAAGGGGCCGGTGAGCGGAGGCACGGTGGTGAAGATCACCGGCACACACTTCACAACAGTGACCGCGGTCAAGTTCGGAGCGACGACCGCGACCTCCTTCACAAGGAAGAGCGCGACCCAGATCACAGCCGTGGATCCCGCAGTCACAGGTCCCGTTGCCGTCAACGTGTCGGTCACCACCAAGAGCGGCGGGACCGGCACCAAGGCCAACGGCTTCACGTACGTCGGTGCCCCGACCATCACGAAGGTGACACCCTCGACCGGTCCCTCGACCGGTAGGACAACAGTCACCATTTCCGGCACCAACTTCACAACAGTGACCTCGGTCAACTTCGGCGCCAACAAGGCCACCACAGTGACACTTCGGACAAGTGCAAAGGGCAGGATCAAGGTCAAGGACCCCAAGGGGACAGCAGGGCCGGTTACCGTCTCGGTGACCGCGGCTGGGGGCACCGCGACACTCGCCAACGGCTTCACCTACCTACCCTCGCCGATCATCGACAAGTTCTCGCCTGTTGCCGGCCCGACCGCCGGAGGCACCACAGTCACGATCACCGGCGCCAATTTCGGGACAGCGATCTCCGTCAAGTTCGGGACGACCGCGGCCAGGAGCTTCCGGGTGACCAGCAGCACCACGATCATCGCCGTCACCCCTGCTCACACACCGGCATCCGTGAACATCTCCGTCACGGCACCCGGCGGCACGGCAACCTCGACCGCTCAGTTCAAGTTCGAGGTCGCGCCCACGCTCAGCGGGATCAGCCCGTCCACAGGGCCGACCTCCGGTGGGACGAAGGTGACCATCCACGGGAACAATCTGGTCGACGTCACCGCCATCCGGTTCGGGACAGCCGCTGTCGCCACACTGGGAGTCCGTGCACCCACAACAGTCACCGTCAAGACGCCCACCCACGCGGCCGGCAAGGTCAACGTCTACGTGACGACGGGTGGCGGGACGGCCGAGCTCGCAACAGGGTTCACCTACGTCGCACCGGCACCGACGATCAGCAGCGTCAACCCTGCCACAGGAACCACCGCTGGCGGCACCTCGGTGGCGATCACCGGCCACGACTTGAGCACAGCCTCGCAGGTCGAGCTCGGCACAGCGGCCGCCACGACAATCGTTGTCGTGAGTGCCACACGGATCACGGTCAAGACGCCGGCCCACGCGGCCGGACGGGTGGGGGTTACGGTCACGACCCCGAGCGGGACGGCGTCCAAGGGGACAGCGTTCACCTACGTGACGCCAGCGCCCACCACGCCCGTGTACATCATCGGCGTGGCCTGCTACAACTCCACCGAGCTCATCTGTGTAGCCGCCGGTGCCACCAAGGACGGCGCCGTTCTCCTCGTCGGGACCAAGCCCTCAGCAGGACAGTTCACCTGGCAGGTCCACGAACCCCAGACATCGACACAGCCGGTCAAAGGTGCCGTCGTCCCGGACCTCCCGGTCTCGGTCAGCAGCGCCGCCATCTCCAACGGTTCGTTCGTCGCCTGCACCGGTACGACATCGACGCCATGCGCGGAGGCGGGACCGCTCTTCCCGTTCACCAAGGGATACTCGGTTGGTGCCGGTAGCTGCCCAGCAGAGCTCGGAACAGCACCGGCGGTCGTCACCGCCCCGGGGACGACCGCCGCGACATTCGGGAAATCGGCAAAGCTGCCTCTCGGCATCCTGGCGGTGGAGGTCGTCAAGGAGACAGGGAAGCCCGTCAACGGAGCCACGATCACGGCGACTGTCGAGGACCAGAGCCCATTGAACTCCGCATGTAACGGCCTTGCATTGGCGCTCGGCACTACCGAGGCAGACGGCACGCTGGCCGTCGCCTCGATTTACGAGCGCTACTTGGTCACGGTCCAAAAAGGTGGAACACGCAAGACAGTCACGATCAATGTCTATCCAACCGAGCAGTTCCTCAACGCCGGAGCCGGGACAACAACATCGCTCCTGCCAATTGCCGCGGTGATAAAACTGTGAAGTTTCCCGCCCTGAGGCACCATGCCCGTTCCGAGGAAGGGTTTACGCTGATCGAACTGCTGATCAGTGTGCTGCTGACGGGGATCCTCATCACGATCGTGATGGGTGTCCTCACGACTTTCAGTAAAGTCGAGCAGAACAACCAGTCGAACTATGACGAGCTCGACCAGCTCCTCCCGGTAGGCACCAGTTTCCAGCACCTGCTGCGCTCCGCGGTGTCCTCGGCACCAGTATCCAACGGGGTCCCGACCCCCCCATTTGGTATCTACAACTCGACATATCTCCTGACATCGACATCTATCTCACCCACACATCTGACCTTCTTCTCCAACACCGGAAGGACCAAGTCGACAGGACAGCTGCTCGGTCCCACCATGGTGACCGCTGTCCTGACATGTCCGTCGATCACACCACCGTCAACACCCACACTGTTGAAGGTGAGGGCCTGCACATTCACCGTCACGATCTTCACAGCGAAGCCGACAACCTGTCCGGGCCTGACCGAGACAAAGACACCGCCGACAGTCCCGTGTGCATGGACATGGACACCGACACATCACACACATCGCACCCTCTTCAGGGTGGGCGACGTCAACAACTGGACAACAACTGCCACAACAATGGCTAAGACAACACCAACGCCCACAAGGATAGCCAAGGCTGAGAAGCCGGTCTTCTCGTACTACCTTGCCCACACACCGACAACAACGACACTGCCGGCACCTACGACACCAGTATCGTTTTCACAGACACCTAGTACAAATCCCTTCAGGTCGTGCACCGGACCGACACCGATACTCCCGCGCGTGACAAAGTGCAAAGCCGACCACATCCAGAGCGTCAAAGTCGACATCGAGGTGGCAACACCTCAAGCTCTCAGGAGCGGGAGAAGCGTGCCCAAGGTGGAGGACCAGACAGTCACCTACCAGCTCTCGGCCATCTCCCAGACATACACACCGGCGGTAGGGTAATGAGGAGTTCCCGGAGATTGCGAGACGACGGACAGGCGGCCCTGGTCCTGGTCCTGGTGCTCACGATCCTCCTTGCGCTCTTCTCGGCGGTCATGGTCGACAACGTGGTGCAGCACGACCCGATGGTGAAGAACACCACCATCGACCACTTCACCTATCGAGGGCTGGAGGGCGGCCTCAACGACTTGATGAGCGAGATCAATGAGAACCCCAACGAGGTGGCCTGCAATTCCACCTCACCGCCTGGTGGTCAGTGCCCCGTCCAGAAGAGCTTCCTGGCCTGGAGACGGGTACCCGATACCAAGGGCACAGGCGTCATCCCCGAGTGGTTCGCCTGGACAGATCCGAAATTCTGCTTCACGGAGGCCTGCCCGGTCTCCACAACCACGGCCCACGTCACAGACACCCCGACAGCCACTGCGACACCACCCAAGCCCGTCCTCTACGTCAAGGAAACCGTCTACGGGGCCGCCGGAGTCCCGGGCAACTACTCCTACGAGGAGTCCACTCTGAACCTCAAGCCGGTCAACGGCTTCCTGACCCGGATCTGGTGGAGCACATACGAGGCGGATGACCCGGCCCTGCACGGCACAACCAGAACACCTCCCGGGTGCGGGTACAACTACCCCGCCTACAGGGGCCCCAACACCGGGGCGACAGAATGCTCACCCGTTGTGTTCGCGTCGGGAACACAGGTCTACGGCCCGATCTACTCCAACGACTCGATCTACGTCACAGGAACTCCGACTCTGGGACCGGTCCAGACCGCCGACCCGAACTGCCTGTTCGTCTACAACACGGGCCGCACAACCCAGTTCAAGACACAGAGGTGTGTCACCAAGGCGTCCCAGGAGACAAAGCCGAGGGGCTCACGGACAGTCACACAGACAACAGCGACATTCGCGACAAGCAACTCAGGGGATTCGAAACACCCGCTGCCGACAACCGACGCCACACTGGAGCAGTACGCGGCGTACGACGGCTGCGTCTACACAGGCCCGACCACCATCGAGTTCGACGCCACAGACAAGATGACGGTCTGGAGCCTCGGGACGCCCGCCAAAGCGGCGACCGCCACCACCCCGGCGTGCCCCTCGACACACGTCACAACAAACCCAGCACACCCAACACCAGTGACAAACACCGGAACAGTGCCCAACAAGACATACGGCGACGGGGTCATCTTCGTGAAGACAGCTCCCACCCCCTGCAAGGCCGGGGCCAACCCGTTCGACGACTACACAGAGACGAAAGGGACGAACGGATCTGCTGCGCAGTACACACAGGCCCACAACGCATACGACTACTTCGGCTTCCAGCCGTACCCGGAGACGAACTGCGAAGGCGACGCGTTTGTGAGCGACAACCCAGCTTCGGGAGGAATCAGCGGACAGCTTACCGTGGCCTCATCTAACGACGTCGTCATCACCGGCACAATCAAGTACCAGGACTGTGGGTCGGCGTTCCGGAGCACATATACACACCCCTGCCACTTCAACGCCACAGGTACAAAGACGAACGACTCTCTTGGTCTCATCGCGCAGAACTACGTCGTCGTCAACCACCCGGTGAAGCAGGTCTGCACGAAAGTCGGCTATACGACTAGCTGCACACTGACAAACGCCACCCTCGCTTCAGCGTGCAGATCGACAGTGCTCGGCACGCCGACAGCCGCTTTGTGCGATCCGTCCGAGACTTCCACAACCTGTCCGACAAATCCGACACAAAGAGGCACACGGAAATGCCTCACCATCGACGCCGCCCTTCTGGCACTCCACCACTCCTTCACCGTCGATAACGAGGGGCTGATCACCAGGAATGGGGGGGTCGGCGGGCTCGACGGCACGCTCAAGGTCTTCGGCAGCATCGACCAGAAGTGGCGCGGGGCCGTGGGTATCGTCGGGACGTCGGGGTACGTCAAGGACTACGACTGGAACAGCATCGGGGCCATCGTGACCCCGCCCCACTATCTGGCCCCGGCGACCAATTCGTGGACAGTCGGCTCCTCGGCCGTGCTCAACGAATCGTGCCCACCGGCCTTCGGTACACCCACGACAGGTGTGGTCACAACAACCTGCCGTACAACCCCTGGCTAGGTCCGACGTCGATTCCCCAGCTCAGCACCACCCAGGGCGCGCCGCCAGCCCCGGCGGTACCCTGGGATCCGTCAGCCCGCGCAGGGCGGGCCGGCATGACAGGAGGTCTGCACGTGCCCCAGCCGATTGACGACCATTTCCTCCTGAAGTACCGCGAGTTGCTGGACGCCGAGGACGCTGCGTTCGACGAGCTCGAGCACGCCTGTGAAGAGGGCGACCGGGTGCACTTCGACGAGGAGATGACCGTCTGGCGGGACACGCTGGCCCGGAAGGCCATCTTCCTCTCCAACGCCGGCATCGTGGGCAGCGCCGCCCGCACCCCCCAGCCCACCGGCTGACGCGGCGCCGCCAGGGCACCCCCCGGCGGCGTCAGCCCAGGAGCCCGAGCGCCGCCACCTCGGCCCGCTCGGCCCGCAGCTCCTCGGTGGTAACCCGCACGCGCTCGCTGGCGAAGTCGTCGTGCTCCACGCCCTCCACCACGGACCAGCCCCCCCGACCGTCGGCCCGGACCGGGAACCCGAATTGCAGTCCCTCGGGCGCGCCGTACTGGCCCGAGCTGCACACCGCCACGGACACGCAGTCGCCCTCCGGCGTAGCGGTGCGGAGCCCCACCACGGTGTCGATGGCGGCGTTGGCCGCCGACGCGGCCGAGGACGCCCCCCTGGCCTCGATCACCGCCGCGCCCCGCTTCTGCACCGTGGTGAGGAAGTCCCCATGGAGCCAGGCGGGGTCGTCGATCACCTCGGGCACCGGCTTGCCGTCGATCCGGGCCGAGCCGAAGTCCGGGAACTGGGTGGCCGAGTGGTTGCCCCAGACGGCCAGGTTGGTGACCGAGGCCACGGGGACGCCGGCCCGCTGGGCCAACTGGCTCTTGGCCCGGTTCTCGTCGAGCCGCGTCATGGCGAACCAGCGCTCCGCCGGCACCTCCGGCGCGTTCGACCGGGCGATGAGGCAGTTGGTGTTGCAGGGGTTGCCCACCACCAGCACCCGGACGTCCGCGGCGGCGTGCTCGGCCACGGCCCGGCCCTGCGGCTTGAAGATGCCGCCGTTCACGCCGAGCAGGTCGCCGCGCTCCATCCCCGCCTTGCGGGGGATGGAACCCACCAGGAGCGCCCACGAGGTGCCGTCGAAGGCCACCTTCAGGTCCGAGGTGGCCTCCACGCCGGCGAGAAGGGGGAAGGCGCAGTCGTCCAGCTCCATGACCACGCCCTCCAGCGCCCTCATGGCCGGCTCGATCTCCAGCAGGCGCAGCACCACCGGCTGGTCGGTGCCGAGAAGCTGCCCCGAGGCCACCCGGAACAGCAGCGAGTAGCCGATCTGCCCGGCGGCGCCGGTCACGGTGACGTGGACGGGGGGTTTCGGTGCCATGGGGCCTACGTTACGCTCGGCCCCCGCGTGGGGTCGAGCCCGGCGCCCGCCCACATCGGGCACGGCGGCGGACCAGAGCACGACGGCGGACCAGAGCACGACGGCGGACCAGAGCACGGCGGCGGACCAGAACGGAGCACCGGTGAACGACTCGCCCATCATCTACACCCACACGGACGAGGCGCCGGCCCTGGCCACCTACTCGCTGCTGCCGGTGGTCAGGGCCTTCGCCGCCACCGCCGGGGTCAGGGTGGAGACCCGGGACATCTCGCTGGCCGGCCGGATCCTGGCCGCCTTCCCCGACCGCCTGGCCGAGGAGCAGCGGGTGGCCGACGACCTGGCCGAGCTGAGCCGGCTGGCCGAGACGCCGGAGGCCAACATCGTCAAGCTGCCCAACATCTCGGCGTCGGTCCCGCAGGTGAAGGCGGCGATCGCCGAGCTGCAGGCCAAGGGCTACGCCCTCCCGGGCTACCCGGACGAGCCGGCTGACGAGGAGGAGCACGAGATCCGCCGCCGCTACGACCGGGTGAAGGGCAGCGCCGTCAACCCGGTGCTCCGGCAAGGCAACTCGGACCGCCGGGCACCGGCCTCCGTCAAGCGCTACGCCCGCGCCCACCCCCACCGGATGGGGCCGTGGTCGCCCGGCTCGCGCACGAACGTGGCCCACATGGACGCCGGCGACTTCCGCTCCACCGAGCGCTCGGCGGTGGTGGCCGAGCCCGGGACCCTGCGCATCGAACTCGCCGCCGACGACGGCACCACCACCGTGCTGCGCGACGAGGTGCCGGTGCTCGCCGGCGAGGTGGTGGACGCCGCGGTCATGCGGGCGGCCGAGCTGCGGGCGTTCCTCGACCGCCAGGTGGCCCGGGCCAAGGCCGAGGGCATCCTCTTCTCCGTGCACCTGAAGGCCACCATGATGAAGGTCTCCGACCCGATCGTCTTCGGCCACGCGGTGCGCGCCTTCTTCCCCGGGACCTTCGCCCGCCACGGCGGGGCGCTCGCCGCCGCCGGCCTCAGCCCCAACGACGGGCTGGGCGCCATCCTGGCCGGCCTGGCCGGCCTGGCCGGGCTCCCGGACGGCGAGGAGATCCGCGCGTCCTTCGAGGCCGAGCTGGCCAGCGGCCCGGCCCTGGCCATGGTGGACTCGGACCGCGGGATCACCAACCTCCACGTGCCGAACGACGTCATCGTGGACGCCTCCATGCCGGCCATGATCCGCAATTCGGGGCACATGTGGGGCCCGGACGGCGAGGAGGCGGACACCCTCGCCGTCATCCCGGACAGCAGCTACGCCGGCGTCTACCAGGTCGTCATCGACGACTGCCGGGCCCACGGCGCCTACCACCCGGCCACCATGGGCTCGGTGCCGAACGTGGGGCTGATGGCCCAGGCGGCCGAGGAGTACGGCAGCCACGACAAGACGTTCGAGATCGCCGCCGCCGGCACGGTCCGGGTGGTGGACGGGGCCGGCACCGCCGTGCTGGAGCAGCCGGTGGCCGCCGGCGACATCTTCCGGATGTGCCAGACCCGGGACGTGGCGGTGCGGGACTGGGTGGGGCTGGCCGTCGGCCGGGCCCGGGCCACCGGCACGCCGGCCGTCTTCTGGCTGGACGAGGAGCGCGCCCACGACGCCAACCTCATCGCCAAGGTCCGCGCCTACCTCCCCGAGCACGACACCGACGGCCTGCGCATCGAGATCATGGCGCCGGAGCGCGCCACCGCCCTCTCCCTGGAGCGAATCCGCCGCGGCGAGGACACCATCTCGGTCACCGGCAACGTCCTGCGGGACTACCTCACCGACCTCTTCCCGATCCTCGAGCTCGGCACCAGCGCCAAGATGCTCTCGATCGTCCCGCTCCTCGCCGGCGGCGGGCTGTTCGAGACCGGCGCCGGCGGCTCCGCCCCCAAGCACGTCCAGCAGCTCCTGCGGGAGGACTACCTGCGGTGGGACAGCCTCGGCGAGCTCCTGGCCCTCGCCGCAAGCCTGGAGCTGGCGGCCGACCACGGCGGCCAGCCGCGGGCCCGCGTCCTGGCCGACACCCTGGACCGGGCCACCGGCACGTTCCTCGAGGAGGACCGGTCGCCCACCCGCAAGCTGGGAGGGATCGACAACCGCGGCAGCCACTTCTACCTCGCCCTCTACTGGGCCCGGGAGCTGGCCGCCCAGGACGAGGACCCGGGCCTGGCGGCCACGTTCGCCCCTCTCGCCGAGGCGCTGGCCGGGCACGAGCAGGCGATCGTGGACGAGCTCCTCGCCGTCCAGGGGTCGCCGGTGGACCTCGGCGGCTACTACCTCCCGGACCCGACCCTGGCCGAGGCGGTGATGCGCCCCTCGGCCACCTTCAACGAGGACCTGGCCGCCCTCGGCCGCTAGGCCGCCGGTGGCCGACGGCCGGACGGCTGCCCGGCCCGGCGGCTACCCGGCGGTCGACAGCCGGGGCGCCAGCCCCAGCTCGGCGTAGATCTCGCGGGTCGCGCTCGACCGGTTGAGCGTGTAGAAGTGCAGCCCCGGCGCGCCGGCGTCCAGGAGCGCCCGGCACAGCTCGGTGGCCATGGCCACCCCCTCGCGCCGCACCGCGTCCGCACCGCCGGCGGCGTCGGCCGCCTCCAGGCGCGCCACCGCCCACGGCGGCACCGGCGAGCCCATGGTGGCCATGCGCCCCACGGACGACAGGGAGGTGACCGGCATGATGCCCGGCAGCACCGGCTTGTCCATCCCGTGGGCGTGCAGGTCCTCCATCAGCGAGGTGTACGCCGCTATCTCGAAGAAGAACTGGGTGACGGCGAAGTCGGCCAGGGCCAGCTTCACGGCCAGGAAGTCCCGGTCGCTCCGGAGGTCGGGCGACGCCGGGTGGCCCGCCGGGTGGGCCGCCACCCCGATGGAGAAGCCCCCGATCGCCCGGGCCAGCTCCACCAGCTCGAGGGCGTGGGCCAGCTCGCCCGGGCCGTCGGCCGGGTCTGCCGGCGGGTCCCCGCCGAGCGCCATCAGGTTCTCCACCCCGGCCTTGCGGTAGGTCACGAGGATGTCCGCCAGCTCCAGGCGGGAGTGGGCCACGCAGATCAGGTGGGCCATCGGGACGAGCGACGTGGTGTGCAGCATCCCGGTCACCAGGTCGTAGGTGCGGCGGCGGGAGGCCCGGCCGCCCCGGTAGGTGACCGAGACGAAGGAGGGGTGGAGCGGCTCCAGGTCGCGCAGGGTGCGGGTGAGCGTCGCCTGCTCGGCGTCGTTCTTGGGCGGGAAGAACTCGAAAGAGTAGGTCGGCCCGGCCGCCAGGAGAGCGTCGATCCTGGTCACGACGCCAGATCCTACTGCCGCCGGCCGGTCAGCCGGTCCCGGCCCGCCCGTAGTCGTCCTGGAGCCGCACGATGTCGTCCTCGCCGAAGTACTCCCCGTGCTGCACCTCGATGAACACCAGGTCGCCGTCGCCGGCGTTCTCGATGCGGTGGGCGGCGCCCACCGGCACGTCCACGGCGTCCCCCGCCGCCACCGGCCGGGGCGCGCCCTCGATCGTCACGCTCCCCTGGCCCCGGACAATGAACCAGTGCTCCGAGCGCCGGTTGTGCTGCTGGTAGCTGAGGCGCATGCCGGGCTTCACCACTATCCGCTTCACCTTGTGGTCGTGGGCCTCGTCGTCGAGGACGGTGTAGGAGCCCCACGGCCGCTCGTCGTGCTCGCGGGCCGCCCAGCGCCCGCCGCCGTGCTCGCTCATCCCTGCCGCTCCGCCGCCCGCACCGCGTTGCGCAGCAGCATGGCCCGGGTCATGGGGCCCACGCCGCCGATCCGCGGGGTGATCCAACCCGCCACCTCGGCCACCTCCTCCTGGACGTCGGAGAGGAGCCGACGCCCCTCCCAGCTCGTGCCCGCGCCCACCACCGCGGCACCCGGCTTCACCATATCCGGGCCGATCAGGCCGGCCCGGCCGGCGGCGGCCACCACCACGTCGCCCTGGCGCACCAGCCCCGGCAGGTCGTCCACGCCGGTGTGCACCACCGTCACCGCGGCG
>JBOGGH010000003.1:0-29948 GCA_050743905.1 Acidimicrobiales bacterium | reverse complement strand
CCAGGACGCCGACCGCGCCGAGGAGGAGCGCCACCGCCCCCGTCGAGAGGACCCGGGGGACAGCGTGGCGGAGGATCCGACACTTCACACCAGCCACACTGGCAACAGTACCCTCATCGGGGGCCGTTTCCAAGGGAATTTCCAGGTCGGGTCCGGGATCCGCCGCGCCGTCCCCCGGCGCCGCCGGGCCGTGGTCCGCCGGCGCCACCGTGGCCGATGGCACGGGCACGCCGCGTAGGGTGCCGACCATGGACGTGCTGGAGGTGGCCGCGGGCCGCATCCGGGGACGGCGGCGCGGCGGGGTCTGGTCCTACCGTGGCGTCCCGTACGCCCGGTCCCCGGAGGGCCCGCTGCGCTGGCGGCCGCCCCAGCCGGTGGTCCCCTGGGCCGGGGTCCGCGACGCCACGGCGTTCGGGCCGACCGCCCCGCAGCCGCCGCCCATCCCGGGCGTGGCCGTGCCCGGCGACCCGCTCGACCAGTCCGAGGACTGCCTCTCGCTGAACGTCTGGACGCCGGCGCCCGACGGGGCCCGCCGGCCCGTGATGGTCTGGATCCACGGCGGCGGCTTCACCTCCGGGACGGGAGCCAGCATCCTCTACCGCGGCGCCGACCTGGCGCTCCACGGCGACGTGGTGGTGGTGACCGTCAACTACCGGCTCGGTGCGCTCGGCTTCCTGGCCCACCCGGCGCTCGCCTGGGACGGGGGCACCGCGGGTGCCTGGGACGGGGGCACCGCGGGTGGCGGAGACGGGGGCACCGCGGCCACCGCCGGCAACTGGGGCCTGCTGGACCAGGTGGCGGCGCTGCGCTGGGTGCGCGAGCACGCGGCGGCGTTCGGCGGCGACCCGGGCAACGTGACGGTCTTCGGCGAGTCCGCCGGGGCCATGAGCATCTCGGCGCTGCTGGCCATGCCGATGGCCGCCGGTCTGTTCCACCGGGCCGTGGTGCAGAGCGGCCCGCCGTACACCCACACGGCGCGGCGGGCGGAGCAGGCCGCCGAGGACCTGGCGGCGCAGCTCGGGATCGAGCGCATCACCCGGGCGGTGCTCGAGCGGGTGCCGGCGGCGGACCTGGTGGCAGCCACCAAGCGGATGCAGGACCGGCTGCCGCCTCCCGGCGAGCTGCCGCTGCCCTTCCTGCCGGTGGTCGACGGCGCCGTCCTGCCCCGGCCTCCCGAGGACGCGGCGGCGGCCGGGCTCCTGGCCCCGGTGCCCCTGCTGGTGGGGACCAACCGCGACGAGCTCACCTTCTTCGCCATGGGCGACCGGCGCCTGTGGGAGATCGACGACCGCGGCCTGCACTACTGGATGGCCCGCGCCGCACCGGACGTCCCGGCGCACGAGGTGGTGGGCTGCTACCGGGAGGCCCGGGCGGCGCGCGGCGAGCCGGTGGCGCCACGTGACCTGTGGGTGGCCGCCGGGAGCGACCGCGTCTTCCGGTGGCCCTCGCTGGCGCTGGCCGCCGCGCAGGGGCGGCACCACCCGGGGACCTACGTGTACCTGTTCACGTGGGAGACCCCGGCGTTCGGCGGCCTGCTCGGCTCATGTCACGCCCTGGAGATCCCGTTCGTCTTCGGCTCGGTGCGCCGGCCCGTGGTCGGGGCCTTCACCGGCGACGGTCCCGAGGCGGAGCACCTCTCGGCGAGGATGCGCGACGCGTGGACCGCCTTCGCCCGTGCTGGCGACCCGTCGCACCCCGGCTCCGGCTCCTGGCCGGCGTGGGATCCCGGGCGACGGGCCACCATGGTGTTCGGGCCGGGGGGCGGAGCCGTGGAGCACGCACCGCGCAACGAGGAGCTGGCGGTGTGGGAGCGGGTGGTGCCGCTGGTGGGGCCGGCCGCCGCGTGAGGCGTTGGCTGGCGCCGCGGAGCTCGCCGTCGCGCTGTTGGCCGAGCCGTTCGCCGCGCGGTGGGCCGTGCGGTTGGCCGCCTGTCGCCGGGGGACTGGCTATGGTGCGGTCGAGCACCGGCCGGCTATGCCGGCTGCCCGCGGGGACGTAGCCCAACTGGGAGAGGCAGGGCGCTTAAACCGCCTTCAGTGAGGGTTCGAGCCCCTCCGTCCCCACCATGACCGACGTTATAGAACCACGGTCAAAAAATGCACTGACCAAGTCCCCCGACCGTCCCAACGGTCGGGGGACTTTTCCGTTGGTGCCTTGGCGTCGCCTTGGATGATCGTCGCACTTGCGCCGTCGTAGAACTTCATCACGGGCTCCCAGCAGCTCGTCAAACGGCGGCTGGTATGTCGCGTCGCTGACCTGCCTGTCAAAGACGTAGAGCTTCTCGAAGATGGCGAGGTTCGCGAGCCGTCGCTGGTCGTCTCCCATCTGCTCGTACATCTTCTGTGGATTTGAGAGCACCAGGAGGGCTTGCTCGATGAGTTCGGCCCCCAGCTCCAAGTGGCCGCCAGCTCGCTCCAGTTGCTGGGTGATCCGCTCTCGCTGCAAGCGGATCGTGCCCAATCGTTCCTTGACCTTGTCGGTGGGCGTCTCACCGTCGGATACCAGGTTCAGCAAGTTCTCTTCCTGGGTTTCGAGGCGGGCAAGCTCCTTGCCAAATTGCTGCTGGGCCAGCGCCACGGCCTGTTCGTCGTCGTTCAAGGTCCGGTGGATCATCGCCCGCAGTTCGTCGGCCATCTCCGGCGGGAAGTGCAGGGTGCCGTAGTGCTCCATGACGGCAGCCTCGATGGCGTCCCCTTCGATGTAGCGACTGTCGCACTGGTGGTGTTGCCGGCGGCTGCAGAAGAAGTAGCGGTAGCGGCCCCCGTTGCCCGTGGCCCACTGCATGAGCATCCTCGACTCGATGCCGTTCTCGTGGCACTGCCCGCACCAGAGGCTGCCTTTCAGGTAGTGGCGGTGCCGGCGCTGTCGCACGCCTCGCCCTCGGCGCTCAGCGAGCACCACCTGCACCCGGTCGAACAGCTCTGCATCGACCAACCGTTGGTGGCGACCTTTGCGGACCTCCCCCTTGTAGGTGGTGTAGCCCAGGTAGTAGGGGTCCTTGAGGAGCGCCTGCAGCTTGGAGTCCGACACTGGACCGGCCGGGAATCGCCCCGGGCGGGTGCGGAGCCCCCGACGGGTCAGTTCGTCAGCCAGTTGCTGCAGCGTGTAGTCGCCGGTGGCGTACAACTCAAAGGCCGTGCGCACCAGGCCGGCCCGCTCGGGATCGGGCACCACGATCCCGATGTTCCGCCCCTCGGAGCGATCGCGGACGTTCATGTAGCCGAGCGGCGCTCGTCCCAGGGTGCCACCCTTGCGGACCTTCTCGCTCATCTTGTAGCGGATGTCGGCGCCGTCGTTCTGGGAGCGGAACTGGTTCATGCCGGCCAACATGCAGAGCATCAGCTGGCCCTCGGGCGAGTCGTCGATGTACTCGGTGGCCGACGCCAGCTTCACCTCGGCCTTGCGCAGCTCCATGACGGCGAACCCGGTGTCGATCCAGTTCCGGTTCATCCGCGACAGCTTGTAGACCATCACGTAGTCGACGTCACGTCGTTCGCGGATGCGCTCCAGCATGGCCTGGAAGGCCACTCGCTTGCCCATGGTGGTGCCGGAGACGCCCGGCTCGACGTACTCGTCGACGATCTCCACGCCCAACTGCTGGGCCTTGTGCTCGCAGGCTCGGCGCTGGGCCGGGATCGACAGCCCCTCGGGGTCGTAGTCGGTCTTCACCTGTGACTTGGTGCTGACCCGCAGATAAAGCACGGCTCGCTGTCTGTTCGGCGCGCCGCCGGTCACCGGGCCGCTGAGCCCGTCCACTTCGGCCAGCCCGGGCTGTTCCGTGGCCCGGCGAGCCTTCGCCAGCCACGCGGTACTGGTCACGACCGCCCCATCATCAAGACCTTCGATTGTTGTGCTTGTATTGTCTAGCTCCATAGATCTCCTCCATATTTCATTCGTAGTTTATGATCGCGCTCTAAGCGCAATGAGTCAACCAGGTTTGGCCATGCATAGGTAGTGCGTTAGACTGTATGGAGTAAGGATGTAGAAGTGGCAAAAGATTCTCCAAAGGTAGCGATCGACGAATATCTGCAAGACATGGCGTTGAGGCTGGCGCTGCACTGTGTGCGTAATACGGTCATCGAGGACTACCACGCTGCCGGGAAGCTCAGTGACCCCGAGATGAAGGCCTTCAACAAGGAAGTCGCCAGCAAGCTCTATACCATCCTGGTGATCCTGAACGATCCGGCCTTTGTGGAGTATCGCAGGCAGTCGTACTTTCTCCAAGACTTTTTTTGCGTCCCCGAGAACTGGGACCGGCCCATGCTCGACGACAGCTTTGTAAAGGCGCTTGAGGCCTTGGACGAGATGAGGCAGCACGAATCCAGTTGACGTCATACGCAGTCGTCACCGCCGTCCAGTAGTGGCCCGTCCGGCAGGTGGCGGCCATGACAGATCACTGTGACCGGTCCTCGAAGTCGTCACCGAAGTCCTCGGCCAGGCGCTCCCGAGTAGGACGTGCCGCCCCCCGCCGCCGGCTCGGCGGCTGGCCGATGGTGCCCTGGTCGAACGGCACGCCGTAGCGGCTGGCCACGTCGAGGAACGCACCCACCAGCTCATCCACCGCCGCAGGCGGCAGGTCCGGGTACTTGGTCACCAGGTACTCACGCCATCCCGGCAGCGTGGTAGGGACGAGGTAGCCGACCGTGGCGAACACGTCGGCCAGGTCGAGACGCAGGGCCTCGGCCAGGCGAGCCAGCTTGTCGGGGCGAGGCGCAGCGAACTTGCCCTGCTCCAGGCGGGTGACCGTGCTGTCGCGCACCTCCATCGCCGCGGCGAGCTGTTGGCGCGTCAGGCCGAGTTCCTCTCGGCGAGACCGCACCAGGTCGCCGAAGGCTCGGGCCTGCTCCGGGTTCATGGCGGGTCGTTCTCCATTCCAAACCCATTCTACCAGGAAATTTGCGTAAAAACACAAGCGGGATGGGAGGGCGGCCATCGGTTTCACCACCCCTCCTCGAACACGTAGACCCCACCGTCCCCCTCGCTGGTCATGATCATCCCGCCGAGCTCCATGTCCCGGGCAAAGGCCGTGCTGTCGATACGCACGTACGGGACGATCAGCTCCGGAAGCTCCTGGATGGCACTCTCGAAGTCGTGGGCCTCGATGATGTGGTCGCCGTAGGCGGTCAGGCTCTCGAAGTGCCCTTCGTAGGCCTCGTCGAAGTGGCGCAGCCGTTCGCTGTTCCGCCAGCCGACCAGGTTGGCGTAGTGGGCAAAGGCCGGCCCGTGCTCGGTGATGCCGGCGGCCAACCGGACAACGTCCTCCATTGCCTCGTACTCACCCAAGTCGACCGGGCCGAAGCCCTCGTAGTCGTGGAAGGCCCACTCCTCGGCTTCTGGCACGGGTGACGTGGCCAGGACGTGCCGGATGCCGGCCCACAAGCTGTCTTCATCGGTGACGTCCACCCAGGCGCCGTGCAGACGGCCGGCGTTGTAGTCGCTGAGGCTCGCTACCCAGACCTTGGGCGCCGGATAGCGCTCGTGCGCGTCCGGCGCTGTCTCGACGGGGACGCCTGCGCCCGCTGCAGCGTGCTCGCTAACAGGCGCAACCGGCCGTCCGTTGTCGTTGTCGTTGATGTTGGTGTTGTGTTCGTTCGTCATGGGCTCACCTCCTTCCGTTATTCATTGGTGTTGCTGGCAGGGGTTCCCGAGTCGCGATGAAGCGACGTCAAGGGAACCCCTGCCAGGGTCGGAGCAGTGTTCAGCGCTTGGCTGAGCGACCGCTCCTGGTGCGGCTCGATTGCGGATGAGGCGTCGCCTCCTCCGAACCGGCCGCCGGCGCCGCCGGCTCGCTCTCGAAGAGCGAGGCCACGGCATCGCGCCGGGTGGCGGCGTCCCGGTCGATGTCGGCCAGGGCCGCCTTGGCCCGCGCCATCAGCTCTGGGTTCTGGCGCTTGTGCTCGACGTAGTCCTCGATGGCCTGCCGGATGGCAAAGGTCACCGTGACTCCTTCGAGCTGCGCCAGCATGGCGAGCTGGGCGTGAACATCGTCGTCGAGCCTGAGGGCCGTCGTCTTCACGATCGGCTCCCGTGCTCGGCGGGCTGAAGCAGTGCACGTCGCATGGACATGACCTCCTCGGGTTGATGCTGCCGGCGTTTCCCGGGTGGAAACCCCTCTGTGAGCAGCACTCGACCGACGAGGCATCACGCGGCACGGTCCGCCTCCGCGGCCCGTTCGCGGCGGGCCGCCGCAATGCGGTCGGTTGCGAGGCGGGCGAACTCGGGGTTGAGCTCGATCCCGACCCAGTCCCGTCCCAGGCGTTCCGCCACCAGCCCCACCGTGCCGGCCCCGAGGAAGGGATCGAGCACAACGCCACGCCGTGTCGGTGCGCCGCAGCCGCAGGGCACTAGTTCGCCCACGGTGCGCACCGTGTTCCAGAACTCCTTGAAGCGAAAGACGTGGGCATCGCCGGGCCTGGGCTGGGCGGTCGGACCGGTGACGGGCACGCGGCGCACGCTCACCTGCCGCGTCAAGGGCTCACCGCAGGCCGTGCAGACCGCCTCAGGGCACGATGCCAAGAGCGGCCGGGTGACGAGGGCTTCGGGGAAGGTGGCGAAGTGCGCGCCGCGGAAGCCCCGGGTCGGGATCGACCACACGTCGCCCGGGTTGCGGCCGAGCTGGTGCCCGGGCACGCCGTCCGGCCGGGCTCGCTTCAAGCCGTCGTGCTTGCCGGCCAGCGGGCCGGCCCAGTGGGGCTTTTCGTCCATCGCCACGGTCGTCCGCCGCACGTTGCGCGAGCGGTGCGGCTCGCGGATGAGGTCGAGGGCGAAGTAGTAGCGGGGCGAGCGCACCAGGAAGTAGATGACCTCGTAGGCGGCGTTGAGCCGGTCTCGCACCGACGTCGGCATCGGGTTCGGCTTGGCCCAGATCACCTTGTTACGGCAAAGCCACCCCCGCTCGGTCAACGCCAGCAGCAGGCGCTCGGGTGCCGCCAGCAGTCCCTTGGCCGGCGCCCCGTAGGTAGGGCCGCGTGAGTAGCTATCGCCCAGGTTGAGCCACAGCCCGCCGGCCGGTGTCATCACCCGGGCCAGCTCGTCGCAGACGGCGGCGAGGCTGGCCACCCAGCCGTCCACGCTGCTCTCCAGCCCCAGTTGCCCGACTACGCCGTAGTCCCGCAGCTGGAAGTAGGGCGGCGAGGTGATGACGCAGTCGACCGAGCCGGACGGCAGCTCGGCCAGGCGGTCGAGCACGTCACCGACGAGGACACGGCCGGTCGGCAAGGCACTCACGCGTCGCCTCCCGCCAGGTGGTCCGCTGCCGTGTCGGCCATGACCACGGTGAAGAGGCCGTCGACGCCACTGCGCAGGGAGCCGATGGCCTCGGTGAGCGTGGCCGCCCGCCGCTCGGTCTGGACGGCCCAGACGACCGTCGGGAAGACCCCGTGGCGGGCCTGTTCCCGCCCGCTCTTGTAGTAGGCGAGATAGTCCTGGCACTTCTTGACGACCGTCGGCAGGTGCTCGGTCCCAAGATCGACCTCCACGAACCGGCGGTCCTCCCACTCTCCGATGCCGAGGCCGACGAAGAGGTCCGGCCGCAGCACCTGGCGGCCACTGAGGCCCGCCAGCGGCCGCCAGCAGCGCGGTTCGCCAGCCAGCTCCAGCAGCTCGAACTGTCCTGATCGAGCTGCGACCGTGATGTCCACGGCCACCTCGGCCACGGCCAGGGTGTGCTCCACGAACGCCGACGACGGCTCCCGGTAGTGTCGCCGGACGTGCTCGTCGTCGAGGCGGCGTAGGGCTTCGGGGCCAACCCCGTAGACGTAGCCGGCTGAGCCGGCCGTCACCCCGCCGATGCGCCGCTGGAGGCGGACGACCAGGCGCTCACGGGCCAGGCGATCGAGCGTCCGCCGGGCCATCCGCCGGGCGCTCAGTTCGTTGGCGTAGTCCTCGGTGGGGAAGTGCAGCCGCTCGACCTGCCGGGCGCTCAGCAGCCGCAGCTCCCCGAGGCTCGTGATGATCCGCCGGTCACGCTTGGCGAGCGGGGCCTGCACGTTGCCGCCAGCGACGGGCTGGTTGATGTGGGGGGTCATCGCTCCCCTCCTGAGTGGTCCAGTGATGTCAGGGACGCGAGCTGGTGGGCTGGTCGCACGGCGGCAGGGGAGGGGACGAGGGGGACGTGAAGGCCTCCGAGGCTGCGCTGGAGGGGCCTGTGGACCCAACGCATCCACACATGGCGCCCTGCAAGATCCGTCCCGCGTCCGCACGCCGCCAGGGGCGGCCGGAGGAAGAACGGAGAGCGGAAGCGGCGCGTAGTTGTCCCCTCGCGCTGCTCGTGCTCGCAGTCGCCTGACCAGGGGTAACCAGCCGTCATCTCGACCTTCTTGGTCGGGGCGAACGGAACACCGACCGGAACTGCCATCTGTGCCACGAACCTCATGCCGCACCCCCGTCGTGGCCTGCATCGTCATTAGTCCGCGGGCGGCGGGGACGCCGCCCGATGTCGCTGCCGCCCACCTGCCGGCTGCCGAAGATCGCGGCCTCGATCTCGGCATCGACCTCGGCCCGCGGCCGGCCGAAGTTGGCCCGCGAGGCCTGCCGGACCAGCTTGGGATCGATGGTGGCTTCGGTCGGCGGCAGCGTCCTGGCGCTGGCCCACGGCTGGACCGCGTCGCCGGCCACCAGCTGGACGTAGCACTCGTAGGCCCCGAGCGAGGTGAAGTCCTCGGCGTCGAGGCTGGTGTTGGCCGCCAGCACCCGGGCGTCGTCGGGTGCGAGCTGGAAGGCCACTCGGCTGCGGGCGTTGGCCAGCACGCTGGCCCGGGTGGCGGTGTCGAGCTGGGCGAGGTGCTGGTGGCCCATGGCGAAGCCGACGCCCAGCCCTCGGGCCATGCCCAGGGCGTCCGCCAGGTCGACCGGGAGGGCCAGGTAGTCCTGGAACTCGTCGAGCGTGACGAAGACCGGGTGGCGGCGTGTGGCTGCAACGGCGGAGCGCCCGAGCGTCGCCTGCCACAGCTGGGAGACGACCAGGCCGCCGAGCAACGAGGCCGTGCTGGCGCCGAGGGTGCCCTTCGAGAGGTTGACCAGGAGGATGCGCCGCTCGGTGAAGACCTGCCGGACGCCGAAACGCGGCTGGCGCTGGCCGAGGACGGCCCGCAGCTGGGGCCGCTGGAGGAAGGGAAGCAGGCGGTTCAGGATCGGGGCCGAGGCGGTAGCCCGCTCGGCCGGTGACCACTGCTCGAAGGCGGCCCAGTACGGCGAGAGCGCCACGGGGTCGTCGAGGCGCCCGGTGACGCGGCGGCGGAAGGCCTCGTTGGAGAGCAGCAGCGGCAGGCTGACGAGCGTCGTTCCCGGCGTCCTGGCCAGGGTCAGGAGTGAGGCATGCAGGAGCTGTTCGAGGCGCGGTCCCCAGCTCGGGGACAACTGGCGGAAGACCGCCAGCAGCTGATCGGCCACCAGCTCCGGCGACCGCCCTTCGGGGGCGAGCGGGTTGAGCCCGACCGGGGCCTCGGCGTCGCCGGGGTCGAGGACCACGACATCGTTGACGCGCTCGTCGGGGACCCGGGCCAGGACGTCGTCGATCAGTGTCCCCTTGGGCTCGATGACGACGACGGCCCGGCCGGCCTCCATGTCCTGGGCGATGAGGTTGAGCAACAACGTCGACTTGCCGGTGCCGGTGGGACCAAGAGCGTGCAGGTGTCGTAGGGAAGCCGGCACCGACAGGGACAGATGGCGGCCACGGTGAGCAGCGGTTGCCGTAGCCACCACCCGGCCCCGGGACGGGACCTGGCGGGAGGGCGCCACCAGCCGGCTGGCAGTGCGCTCGACCGGCAGGTCGATGGTCGAACCCGTTGGCCAACCAGCCACCGTCGCAAGGTCGATAGCGTTGAGGCGCAGGGGCCAGAGGAGTGGCCGGCGGGCCCGCGCGATATCCACCGGCCGTGTGCGATGGGCCAGGAGCGCCGCGCCCGGGGCTTCGGCCAGCCGCATCGCTGCCAGGACGCCGCGGACCAACTGGTAGCGGCGGGCGTCGGTCTCGGCGGAGACGCCGATCCGGCCGACGGCCTTCCAGCCGGGCTCGGCCCGCTTGGCGACGAGGGCTGCTCGTTGTTCGGCATCCGCCTTCTTCGGCGGGAACGGCAGGGCCGCCAACTCCGCGATCCACGAGTCATGGCCGAGGTGGCCCGGGTTCGAGGCGATGGCCTCGGGGTGGAGTGTCGGCCCGAGCACGTACTGCAAGGTGAGCGTCTCACCTGTGCCGGTGGCCGACAGTGCCGACAGCAGCGCCCGCCCGGCCCCCTCCGGGTCAGCCCTGAGCGCCCGGCGCTTGGAGCTGAACCGGAGGCTCACGGCCCGTTGGTACCGGGCCATTACCCGGTCACCGGGCGTGATCACCGAGCCGGGCAGGCCGGCCCGCAGTTGGCGGGAGAGCCAGCCGGCCCGGTCGGGGTGGACGCCGATCTGGTGCCGGACGCGGCCGGCGCGTCCGACGGCCTCCACGATCAGGACATAGGGACCGCCGGTGCCGGCGAGCAACCGGGCGGCCGCCACGAGCTGGTCGGCCTCGACCTCGCGGGGCCAGCTGATGCCGAGCCAGGTGGGCTCGCTCACGCGGCCGCCTTGCCCTTGGGCGGCTTCGTCTGCTTCCGGGCTCGCTCAGTGCGCCGGTGGGCGGACTGGGCCTCGGCTTCGGCTTCGGCCTTGGCGAGGTCGAGCAGCGCCCGAGCCAACCGCCGGAAGTCCGGCGAGTCCTTCTTGACGCCGCGGATGCGGATGCGACGTTCTCCGTGGTGATAGGTCCTACTCATGGTGTGCACCTCCTTTCGTTGCAGCCCCCGGGCATGGCTCCGCCCCGGCGCTGTCGATGGCGGGGCACCGGCACTGGCCGATCGGCACAGGCCCGGCGGGGAAAACCTGCGTTTGCGCAGGATTTGAAGTCAGTAAATTTCAGATTGGAATTGGCGTCAAGCCTTCGTTGTGCATTCCACGACACCGAGCGGAACGCACCGAGGCGCTACCCAATAGGCATCACCACCCCGAGTCCCGGTGCCGGTGGACCACCCAGGTCACGTAGCCGCCGACCACCAGCGCGGTGGCGGCGACCAGCACCGGCCAGACGGCCTCGACGAGCCGGACGGCGACGTAGAGGGCGACGGCGGCCGACAGCACCGTGACCGCCGCGCCGCTCAACCACGACCGCCAGCCGGCAGGGGTCGGCGGGTTCACGACGCACCTGTCTCATCGCGTCGCTGGAGCGAGGCAGCGGGAGGCCGCCCAAGCCGACACTGGCTGCCCCCGGAGCCACACGTTGGGGAGGCCGGCGTCTCGATGCTCCGGAGTCGCTGCCGGGCGACGACGCAGTACCGGTGGTGCTGCTCAATGCCGATCGACCGGCGGCTGAGCCGCTTGGCGGCCAGGCTCGTCGTGCCGCTGCCGGCGAACGGGTCAAGGACCACGTCGCCCGGGCTGGTGAAGAGCCTGATGAACCAGGCCGGCAGGGCCTCGGGGAAGGCCGCGCTGTGTCGACCGTTGCTGGTCTCGGTGGCAAGATGCAACACGTTGTCCGGGTAGACCCAGTCCCTTCCGGCCAACTGCGCTCGCGTCCAGCCGAAGCGGCTGCCCGTCCGGCTGTCCTCTCGGACCTGGTCCTGCGGCCGAACGTGACGGCCTCGCACGACGGTGCTGGGTTTGGCTGGCACCATCACCGCCTCCTGGTACATCGCGAACTCCCGGCGCTTGTTGAACTGCAGCACCCGCTCCCAGGCATCACGCAAGCGGTTCGGCCACTTGCCGGGCATGGCGTTCTTCTTGTGCCAGATGAACTCCTCGGTCCACAACCACCCCTGCTGGCGCAGGGCCAGGATGAGCTCCAGGACGTATGGGTGTCGCTCACCGGCGACGGCCTTCTCCTTGATGTTCAAGATGAACGTCCCCGAGGGCTTGAGCACCCGCTGCAGCTCCTCACTGATCGGCAGGAACCACTCGACGTACTCCTGGGGACGAACGCCGCCGTAGCTGTTCCGCCGAGCATCGGCGTAGGGCGGCGAGGTCATGATCAGGTCCACCGAGTTGGCCGGCAGTTCGGCCAGCACGTGCCGGCAGTCCCCCATACGCAGTTGATGGGTCGGCGCCGACAGCCGGCGAGGGCAATTCGCGCGATGGCCGGTTCGCTGTGCGGCGGTCATTGGGCTGTCCCCGACGAGCTAGTCGGCACGGCCTGGCCCAACCGGCGTCGGGCGATCTCCAGGTACGGCCGGTGCTGGTCGATGCCGATACACCCGCGGCCGAGCCGGCGGGCGGCCACCGCCGTCGTGCCGCTGCCCACGAACGGGTCGAGCACCAGGTCCCCCCGCCGAGTGGTCGCCTCCAGGCACCGCTCCACCAGGGCCAAGGGCTTTTGCGTCGGGTGCCGCCCGCAGTGCTTCTCGGCCATCGGCGCCGTCGCCAACCGCCAGTGGGAGTGCATCTGCTTGCCGCCGTTCGTCCGGCGCATGCACTGGTAGTTGAAGCGGTAGCGGGCACCGTGGCGCTTGGCTGCCCAGAACAGGCTCTCGGTGGCGTGGACGAAGCCACGACAGCCCCGGTTGGGCGGGGGATTGGGCTTCTGCCAGGTCACGTGGGACAGGAGCTTGAGACCGAGTCGCTGGATGGCGTAGCCAACGATCGGCATGCTGGTGAAGCCGCCGCAGGCCCACAGGCTGCCGTACTCGGTGAGCAGATCCCGGCACCCGGCCAGCCACTCCTCGGAGAAGGCCAACTGTTCTTCGATCCCCGTTCGCCGGTCCCAGGCAGCCTTGCCGATGAAGTACGGCGGGTCGGCAAAGATCATGGCGACCTTTCCCTCAAGAACGGTCCCCAACTGATCGAGCATGTCGAAGACGTCGCCGCGGAGGAGCCAGCTCCCAGCCGCGGGATCGGCAGCGACGAGTTGGCCGCTGTCGACACGGGAACGAACCTGTTCATCGACGCGCTCCCAGCCGTGGCGTACGGCGATGGACGGGGCACTCACGAAGCACCTCCCTCGTCAAGGTCCCGTAGCTCTCGCTCCAGGTCCCGCCTGAGGCGGGCACCGTCGGCTTTGACGCCGGCTCGCACCTGGGCAGACTCCAGGCCCCGCCGGGCGCCGTGCAGTGCCGCCCGCACCTGGGTACTGACCGGCGGCTCTCGCCGCTCCCACTCCAAGTAGCCGGTGAGGGTGCCGATCGCTGCCAGGAGCACCAGCACACCGAAGACGATGAGCACGATCACGCAGAGCATCACCGTGTCCACCTCCCCGAGCGCTGCGACACGACACGCCGTGCGAGCCGCAGCTTGTTGGCCACCAGTGGAGCGGCCATCGGCTGTCCGTGAGCATCGGCCCACCGGGCAGCCACCTGGTCGAGTCCGTCATCGATGGAGTGGTCTGTTGACGGCGGCGGTGAGGCCGCCGCCACCGGTTGGCGGTGCTGACGCCCTGCCCGCCAGGTGACGACACCTCCGGCCAGCGCCCCACTGACGGTGCCAGCGCCAACAGTGATGATCGTGCTGATCACGGCGCTCACCGTCCGAAGTGCCGGGTGATCCGGCGGTCGTTGAGCGCACTGAGCAGCTGCACCTTGCGGGCTACCAGCTCGGTCTTGGCGGCCGAGCCGTTGGCCCGGTGCAGGCCGTACTCGAGCAGCGCCAGTTCCTCCTCCAGTGAGCCCTGAACCGCGTCAGCGGCTGCCTGGGCGTCCTGGCCGTCCATGGCAGCACGGGCAGCGGCCCGCAAGCCGTGCTCGAATACCGCAACCTCGGCTCGGCGCAGTGCTCGACCGGACTTGGCCGCCTGGAACGGCGTCAAGTCGGCGCCGTGGTTCGTACTGGGAATCAGGGAATTCATGTGTTGTCCTTTCGGTAGGTGGATTGCTGTTGGGTCAGGAGATCGGATGGAGAGGCGTTGGCTGGCGGCAGGGCCGGTTGGGCGGTCCGATGAAGCGCTGGCGCTGGTTGCTGGGTCCTCTGGGGTGACTTGCGTACCAGGGGCGCCGGGACGGCCTCGGGGGCGGGAGCACCCGCCAGCAGTCGGCGGATCAAGGAGTCCGAAGCCTCGGCCTGGATCAGCTCGGAGAGGGAAGGCTGATCGGCTTGGTCAGCCGCGATTCCCTCTAGGACACGCTCGAGATCTTCCTGGTACTGCGCCGCCTGCGTATCGGCGCGAGTCGGCACGGTCAGGCAACATTCCCTGAGGACCTCACATCGGTAGCAGTGGTCACAGGTCGCCACGTGCCCCGAGCACGGATGGTTCGGCATCTCGGCATCTCCGCTTCGGTGGAAGTTGTGACGCCGACGGTAAGGCTGCTTCTGGCCAGTACCAGGCCCGCAGTTTCGTATTCTTGGTACGGTGCGTCCTGGGGAGTTGCAGCAGGTGCTTGAGCAGGCACGTCGTGTGCGCAGTGGTTCGCTTCGCCCTGATCGGGCAACGGGACCGCTCGCCTCCTACCTCGGACATGGCCTCGGCCACCTCTGTGACCTGCTCGCGGAATGGCTTGAAGGCGACACCGTGGACCGCCGGGCAGCAGATGCTGTTGTTCGTTTCTATGGACTGGGGCGGATGCCCGAATCGCTCGGCTCGATCGCAGAGACCTTGCGCGGTCGAGGGACACGCCGAGCCGTGACGACGCGGCGTGTCCAGCAGTTGATCAATGAGGCCATCCAACGTGCCGAGCAGCGTCAGCCCGCCATCCGTGTGGAAGCCGCTGCGACTGGCCCGAAGCCTCTCCACGATCCCTATCCGGCCCCTCTCTCGCTGGCTCAACGGCGGGAGCTGGCTCGTGTCCTGCTATGGGCATGGGCCGACGCCATCGACCTCGCCGGACGTGACGGATCGGCGCTCTTGCTCTACGAGCATGAACACGGCCTCCGCAAAACAGCGCCGTCAGTGTGGCGTACCCGGTCAGAGCGTCAGCGCCTCAGGTTCCGGGCTTGGTCCATGCTGGACGTGGCTCGCTACCGAGTAGCCGAAGCGCTCCCCACTGACCGCCTGGTGGACCGGACGATTGGGCCGCACTTCCTGGCCCTCACCGACGACCTGCCGATTGCGGGACTTGATGCGCTGATGCTGCTTGGGATCAGTCCCTACGGGGGCGACCTTCGGGTTGCCCTCGATGCAGTACGGAAAGCCGTCCGTACTGGGCACCCCGCGGCGCCGGAGCTGCTGGGCCTGCTCCGCGATGCGATTGCGCAGCGCCGAGGTGTGCCGCCGGAGGTCACCTCGAAGGTTCTCGCTCTGAGCGCCATTTCCGGAAGGGAGCGACGCGTTTGGGCTGGCGCGATTGCCGGTGACCAAGTTATTCGCCACGCCACCGAGATGCTGGAGCACAGGCGCCTCAACATCACGGTGCCGACGGCCGGCGTCATTCTCAGTGACGCCCTCCGCGCTGCCCATGAGTCAGCCGAGCTGAGCTACTCCCTGGGCGACTTGTCACGCGCCTGGCGGACGATGCGGGCCGGCACGGAGTTGCTGGCCAGATTCGGCGACCCGGAGCAGGACAGCGAGCCTGACGGCTGGCATCAGCAGTGGCTGCTCTACCTGTCGAGCTGGCTTCGCGGCTTGGCGCGCCGCTCTCGCCGACCTACTACATGGTGGCCCCAAGCCGGCGCAGCGGCCGGAACCGCCGCCGACCTGGCACTCGACTCCGAGACACTGCCGAGCACCTGGGGACTGGCAGCCAGGCAACAGGCGATTGGTCTCACCCTCGACATGGCGGCACGGGCTGACTCCGCTCAAGCGGATGCTGCCGTCAAACGGTTGGTCGGTAGTGCCAGACGCCAACTGGCACGGCTCGAATCCGACTGGATGATCCTGGGCCTTGGCGACCTTCCCCCCGAGCAGACCCGGCAGGTTGCCACAGGACTTGTATCGACTGGACGGGCCACCTGGCGAGCGGCGCTGCTCACCAACGATCTGGAAGCAGTAGGAGAAGCCAGACGGATCACGATGCAACGTCTCAGCCCGAACGTGTCGCCGATGAGGAATGAGAAGTTCAGGCGACTGGAGATCGCCAGCGTGTCGGCCGGCTTGGAGCCGATGAGGTTGGAAGTGTCCGCCGAGATGGCGCCCTCTCAGCGGTGAGCCGTTCGTGGCGCCGGCCTGGAAGCAACTGCTCCATCGCGGATTGTTGCAGAGTTGTGATGACACAGCTAGAGTCCCGCTGGAACGTTTCAATCTGAGGGGGGCAGCGGTGAAGCTCGTGATCAAGAGAGACCAGCAAGCCCAGAAGGGCATGCTCGGGGGCCACAAGGGAGTGAACTTCACCCTCAGCTACCGGCTACAGCTATCGGACGATGAACTTCAGCTCGTCCAACAGTACAAGCTGGAAGATTATCCGCTTACCTACAGGACGTTCCAGGGAAACCGCATCCCGGACGACACTGTTCGGAACATGTGCGAGGGCAGAAGCCAAACGGTTTCAGATGTGACCACTCTCGTGCGCAACGAAGAGATCGTCAAGGACGCCTGTGACTCACTCCCCGGCCTCTTTGAGGTTGTTCGGACCTTCGGCGGCAGTGAGGTCATCGAGTATCCGAGACACTAGATCTTGCCGGATGCTGAGGAGAAGCGCCGAAGCGGGGGATCAGTTGAGAGTGGCAGTGTGGGGAACGGAAAGTGTCCAGGTACCTTCCTAGACCGTCGTCAGTGATTGATAGGACAGCGGGCGGAGCTACTGGCTTATGAACCAGGATGTCGAAATCTATAGTCCAAGACCTAGATATCCTGTCCTTCTTCCGAAACTCGTGGAGCCTCCTTTTTAGAAAGGCGGAAACGTGGCCGATATTAGCGACTCGTTCGGTGAGATCGCCGGAGTTCTGCGAACGATGCTCGGCCTTACTCGGCATAGTCGTTTGCGGGACCAGATTCGAGGCACCGTTGACCTCTACGACTCCATTGCTGTCCATACAGAGTTGTCAAAATCAAAAGAGGATTTGCAGAAAGTTATTGAATATCAAACGAGCCGGTTACTTGAAGCGGCAAGTAGTGGCAAGCGTAAGTATAATTGGGCTGCGCTAGTCGTCTGTTGGGTTATCTCATTTCTGGCCGGTTACGGTAGCTATCAGATATGGTCTACACTCCCCTACTGGTGGGGATATCTTATCTTCGCCGTTGTCGTTCTCGTCGGAGTCCTGTTCTTCGTAGCCGGAATCGGTACCTTTCTCCAGCAACAGAACGAGGAGGCATAGGAGCAAGGTGGCGACTACTGCGACTTTATCTACAGGGAATGGCTGCGGATTGCTGATTGGCATCACATGGGCGAGAAGCCGAAGCGAGGGGTTAGTGGAGAGAAGTTATACATGACCAACAGGAGCTCATTGGAGCAGTAGTCGTTGATGAAATCCAATCAAGGAGGCACAATCAGTATGTCTGCTCCCCGACCCTACTTCGAGCGGCCTGAGACTATTGATCTCATATCCGAACTATCACAATTCGAAAATCTAACTCTCATCGTAGGAGCTGGCGCATCCGTCGATTGGGGTTTGCCCACGTGGGAAACCCTACTTCGTCGACTGCTCGCCGAAGACGTTGCGCGCAAGTTCGATATTCATGGCAAACAGGACCGCGACCTATTTGCGCAACGAATTCTGTCATCTCACGGTCTAGTCAGCTGCGCGTCTATTGTTCGAGAGATACTCGAAACAACACTTGCATTCCAGTTTGCACTTTATCATAGTCTTTACAAAGAGCATCGGGGATGTTACGGAAGATTTTCCCGGACCATAGCGGCTATGTACTATGTCTGGCGTCATAAGGGTGGAACTGTCGACATAGTATCAACCAATTTTGATCAGTCAATAGAAGAAGCGCTTCGGAGCCCCCAGTTCGAAAAAATGAGGAAGAAACTAAATATAACACCCAATGATATCCAGTCACTCTCAAACACAACGAACGCCAAGGCGCAAATAGACGCGGCGCGTGAGTCAGATCATTGCACCGTCGTTCACCTTCATGGCGTACTTGAGCTAGAAAATCTGCACCCCAAAGGGCAGCTCGTGTTCTCAGAAGAGGATTACGCGCAGATGACGACTGAGTCTAACGGATGGCAACAGGGTCTTCTAGCAGATTGTCTCAACAAAGAGAACTCTGTTGCGCTGTTTCTTGGAATGAGCTTGGATGATCCGAATATCGCCAGACATCTCTATTCGATTTATGAACCCGAGGATTCGGTGGATTCAAAGCGGATTGTAGTCATTCCTCGGCAGTCAGAACCTTGGCGCAGCGGAATCGAAGAAACAGACCGTCAAGTCGACCGTGCGACCAGGGAGAGGCTCCGGCGACTTTCGATAGATAAGGAGACGCCCGATTTTCATTCGCAAGTATCTCAGCTTCTAGTTGAGATTACTTTGAAAAGGGCGAAACCAAAAAAGAAGGGGGTCTCGGAGCGACTGAGTCTGTGGCGTTCGTCTATGGCCGAAGCTGGCAGAATAGATACCACTCGTGACCGGTCATTCGAGGATATTCAATTGCTAAATAGCCGAATACTTCGAAGTGTGAGAAAGCTGATCTTTCTTCTGACGGAAAAAGAACGTCTTACGAAGGTAACGGATGAACGGTTCAGTGTCCTTCTGTGGGCAGTCAACTCGATAAATGATACGTTGGAGTTGTGGGGTTCATCTGAATCAGCATGGATGGAGCGTGAAACGCTCTTGGCCCCTCAAATTGCGGCAAATAGTGTGTATTATTCGGTGAGTGCCATTTGCCAGGGAATGGATGTGGTGTTTGAGAAGCTTAGAATGGGAGGATCGAGATGGGCATTGACGTACACTCATCCGATTTGCCTATCTGACGGGAGGTGGACGTCGATGTCGACTGGGGTCATTGAACTCCAGTCGGATCGTGTTCATAGCTGCCTAAGAACAGCTCACGCCGGTGTCCAAACAACTATTGGAAGTGTTTTGGATGTGACGGGGCGCATGCTCCTTACCCCGGGGTGTGACATTGTCGGCGTGTTGAATAGCGCCGAATCGTGGGAGAGAGATACTGAATCGTATAAGAGTCTGGCAGAAAGCGCGATCAGAAGTGCCGACTATCACGTCTAGGAGTAATAAGCTGAGAACAACTGCTATCGCCTGTTTCTGCGGGGGGACATGATTGCTCGGACTCCATGTTCTCAAGGGGAAGTTTTGTAAACCATAGACAGCCAACAGTTGCAGATTCGCCTGGAGAGCCGAATGAAGGCAATCCCAGCGCTTCGTCCTCGGGAGATACCGCCTGGTCTGCGATATTGCTGAAACTGTAACCTTCATGTATAGCACTCATAAAACTACGGTACAACTAACGATCCCAAACAGCAAAGTATTAAATACAACATATCAGATTTTGACTGGATAGTTGCGTTCGGATCGGGATAGCTCTTGCAGAAACAAGGTGTGCAGACCGTCCACTTGTTGCTACCTACAACACCCGGATCCCCTCTAGCTCCTCGATCCGCACAACAACGGTCTCCCCAGATCGGCCGCCATCCCTGCTCCACCCGGCGCACAGCATCTGGCCGTCGTCTACGACCACGGGCACGACGGTGACGGTGCTGCCGTCCACCTTCTCCACGGACACGACCAGACCCAGCTTTGCGAACACCCGCAGGCTGGCCAGTAGGGCGTCGCCGGCATCCGGCCCGAACTCGATGATGCGGTCATCGGCCCGTTCTGGACGGTCGGCAGCATCGTCTTCAGATTCTCGGTCCAACTCTGGCTCCTCGTAACGTTCGGGCGTCCTTGGTGGGGATCACCGCTGCTGACGACACCGGCTTGAGCAGTTCGGGCGCCTACAGCTCGAAGCTCCGCACCTCGACCCTCTTGCCGGCAACAGTCACGCTTTGTCCGGCCACGCTGTCGCCGTTGGCCCACAGTTCCAGTCCGGCCGAGAACAGCCCAGGCTCGTACTCACCGGCGAAGATCAGGACCTCGCAGGGCATGCTGGCACGGGAGCCGCCGACCCGAATCTCCACGACCTCGCCGGCGAGCTCGACCACGGCCTTCTCGACACCCTCATGGTCGACGATCACCAACCGCCGCGTTCGCACTTCCTCGACGATCTCGGCGGATGGGTGCACTTCCTCTGGACGTTGGTCGGTCATGGTCACGGCCTCCAATCTCGGTTGTCGGAGGCGAGACGGTGGCGCTGACCGGGCCGGGTG
Organism: Acidimicrobiales bacterium; assembly: GCA_050743905.1. Taxonomy (GTDB): domain Bacteria; phylum Actinomycetota; class Acidimicrobiia; order Acidimicrobiales; family RAAP-2; genus JBOGGH01. The sequence goes on along the minus strand of JBOGGH010000003.1, from coordinate 9,864 downwards.
TCAAGGGCCGGCCCGGGTGTCCGTTTCTGGGGAGCGGCCAGACCGGTGACGGGTGAACTGGGACGGGCTATGTGGTCGCCAGTAGGGCTTCGACCCGCTGGATCATCACGCTCGGCGGGACCTCGAGGGACTCGGCGAGCAGCCAGAGCGTGGTGATCGAGGGCGCGTTCCTCCCGCGTTCGATGAGCGACACGTAGGTCCGGTGGCGCTCGCACATGAACGACAAGGCCTCCTGCGAGAGGCCGGCCTGCTCCCGGAGCTCTCGCACCACCCGGCCAAAGGCCACCTGGAGGTCGGTGGCGACCATGGCCCCCACGTTCCTCGCTTGCAGAGTAATCCTCTACAGCATATATTCTGCACCACGTACGGGGGGTGTGGGCCTGAGCTGGGGGTAGGCCACAGTGGAACGGAGACGGCAGCGCCAGGAGCGACCGGGGACGAGGCGGTCACTGTGACCGTTCTCCGACACCACCCGATGGAACTCACCCTCCCTCAACCGGCGACTCCCGAATCAGCAAACGTTCTCGACGGCACCGCTGCCGAGCGAGCGGTTGGTCCACCCGAAGCTTGCCACTGAACTCATCGCCGATCTGACCACCCATGACCAAGGAGGGAACTCTTCCGTGATCGTCTTCCGCCGCGTTCAAAAGGCCGCAGTCGTGCTTGCCGCGGTTGCTGTTATCTATGCGCTGGTACCGTTCAGTGCCCCAGGCGCTGGGGCATCTGCTCCTACAGGTACAGCCTCGACCTGGAATGTCCAAGCCAGCTACACATCCCCAGCGCTTCTCGGCCTGGCGTCCGTCTCGTGTACGTCCGCCACAGACTGCGTCGCTGTCGGAACAAGCCGAGCACTTGGGCCAGCGATTGTGCGGACGACGAATGGTGGGACGACCTGGACTCCGCAAACTGTGCCGAGTGGGGTTGCCCACCTCAGCGCCATAACATGCCCCACCTCGACAGTGTGCGTAGCCGTAGGCGACGACGACACACGAGCCAATTTTTATTATGCAGGAGTCATTATACGGACGACGAATGGGGGAGCTGAATGGGATGTGGAGTCGATCCCAGTTACACCAACATTCCAGGAGGGATACCACGTATCATGTCCCTCCGCTACAGTCTGCTACGTATCCTCCTACGGAAACAAGATCATGGTCACCGCCAACGGCGGGGCGGCGTGGTCATTGCAAAGCGCTCCTCTCGCAGGCGGGTACATCGCCTGCCCGACGACCGAACGCTGCTTCCTGGCGGGCGATAGATTCACAACGACGACGTCAACGGACGTCGCCGTTGTGGCCGTGACGACAAACGCTGGCTCCACATGGACGTCTCACACAATCGCAGGCCTATCGGTCGCTCACAGCTTGACATGTCCGACCGCGACACACTGCGTGGTAACGGGCGAGACATACGCGACACCCTCAAGCAAGAGCGCTATCACGACAGATGGCGGTGTCACATGGTCAGTGTACGTCATCCCAGGCACAGGCCCGATCTCCTGTCCGAGTACCACGGCGTGTGTCGGGCTGTTCTACTCGACGACGTCGGCAAGCGTGAGTGCTGCCGTGTCCGCGAACGGCGGTGCAACCTGGACAGTGACCTCGACCATTCCGGGCGGCTTCGGCATGAGCGTTACACAAATCTCCTGCGTGAGCGTCAGCCGCTGCGAGGCTGTCGGCGCGTCGTCTCCCACAACAGCAGCGGCGAGCAGCGCAGCTGCGGCCCTTGCCACCACGAGCGGCGGCTCCATCTGGTCGAACCAATCCGTGTCCGGCAGTACAGCTGTCGATCTGCACAGCGTGAGCTGTCCAACGACAACCCGATGTGAGGCAGTCGGTACCGCCTACGTCAACAGCAATTACGTCGGCGCGACCCTCTCAAGCTCAGATGGCGGGGCGACCTGGTATGTCTCGTACGTCACAGCCGCGCAAGCCATGACGCTCAAAGGCATTTCGTGTCCAACTGCGACGCACTGCGAGGCAGTCGGTGACCGCTGGACAGCGAACAACTCAGCCGAGCAAGCAGCGGTGTTGAGCACGGATAACGGCGGGACAACTTGGCAGACGCAGTCCGTGGCCGGCGGCCTCAACGTGATGCTCACGGGCATCTCGTGTTTCGGGGCAGCGTTTTGCGAGGCCTCGGGAACGACAACAAGCAACGGCGGCGGAGCAGTGGCCGTCACGACCAACGGCGGAACCTCTTGGACTATTCACGCGGTGTCCGGCACAAAGGAGTATAGCCTCGCAGGTATAGCCTGTCTGAGTACGTCGCAGTGCCAAGCCGTGGGCTCGACGACGGCACCGACAACACCATTCCCGTATAACAACTACAAGGCCGCTATCTTCGAGATCAGGCAGTCGGGGACGACATGGACCCTGGAAGCATCCTACGGCCAGGGAGAGGCTCAGTCGATATCCTGCCCGACGGGAACAGTCTGCATCGCCTCGGGTGATTGGACAGGGGAGGCCATGCTGCTGTCCTCGTCGAATGGAGGAAGCAGCTGGGACTCTCGGCCGACGCCGACACTGGGCACTCTCAACTCCATTGACTGCGTGAGTCAGTCCTACTGCGCTGGTGTGTCACGGGGATCAGCTCGGCCGGTCGTTAGCACGGACGGGGGAACATCCTGGACGCCCGACACAGTCCCCAGCACAACAGTGTCCCTTGAGGGCGTGTCATGTAGCGCTGTGAAGCACTGCGCAGCAGTGGGGGGCAAGACGGCAAACGCGGGATTCCGTCGAGGGCTGGGCGGAGTGATCATGGCCATGGCGCCATCCCCACAAACTGGCACCCAGACCACTGCTTCTGTCACACCGACGACCACGACCGCCGGCCACTCGGTCACACTCTCGGCGACGGTGGCCTCGACAACAGGCACCCCCACCGGCACCGTGACCTTCAAGTCCGGCACCACGACCCTCTGCACGGCCACGCTGGCCAGCGGGCACGCCTCCTGCACAGCCACCACGGCACCAGTGGGCCAGGACACCGTGACGGCCAGCTACGCCGGCAACGCCACATTTGCGCCGTCGAGTGGGACCACGACGTTGACGGTGCAGGCAGCCCCCTCGTTCACCACAGCGTCACCGCCCACCAGCGCGGTGGTGGGCCAAGCCTACGGCTACACCTTCCGGGCGTCCGGCTACCCGGTACCGACCTACTCTCTCTCGGGTGCTCCGGGCTGGCTGTCGATCAACAGCTCGACGGGCAAGGTGTCTGGCACCGTACCCCTGAGTACGGCCAGCTTCAGCTACTCGGTCACGGCTACGAACGGCGCCGGTACGCCGGCCACTGCTGGCTCCTTCATGGTGACGACGGCACCGGCCAAGCCCGCCGGCGTGACGGCTACTGCCGGAGTCAAGGCGGCGACTATCACATGGACAGAACCCACCACGGCCGGCACCCCAACGTCGTTCAAGGTGAAGGCCTCCCCAGGCGGCGCTGAGGCAACCGTCGGCTCCACAGTGACCTCTGCCACGCTCACCGGCCTCACGCCAGGCACGGCCTACACCTTCACGGTGACTGCCACCAACGCCGCCGGCACATCGCCGGCATCTTCTCCATCGAACAAGGTTGTACCGACCGCGGTTGCCAAGGCGGGCACAGCGAGCGGCACAGGCACAGACCCGACCGCCGCGACCACAGAGCTGACCGCCACAGCAACGGGATCAGGCACGGTGACGGTCGCGACCTATCCCTACGATCCAGTGGCTGGGCTGAGCACGGCCACTGGCTATTTCGACGTGACCGTCACACCGTCTAACTCGTTCAGCTCCCTCAGTGTCACGGTCTGCGGCCTGAGCAGCGGCCAGGGTGTGTCCTGGTGGAACCCGACGGCCCAGGCCTGGCAGTCGGCATCGAACGTGACGGCGGTCAACACCACAGGCTGCGCCACGCTCGCCGTCTCCTCGACAACGACGCCGAGCCTGGCCGACCTCTACGGCACGATCTTCGCCGCCACCGCAGCCAAGACCACACCTCCCGCCCCGACACCACCGATGCCGCCTCCTCCGGCGCCCACACCAACCCCGACCTCCTCCGGTTACGACTTGGTGGGCAGTGACGGTGGCGTGTTCGTGTTCCCAACCGGCCAGTCCGGCGGGTTCTACGGCTCATTGCCAGGCCTTGGGGTCACCCCCACCAAGCCCATCGTGGGCATGGTGCCAACGACCAACGACCAGGGCTACTTCCTCGTCGGCGCCGACGGTGGGGTGTTCAGCTTCGGCGACGCCCCCTTCCTGGGCTCTCTCCCTGGTGATCACGTCGCCCTCACGCAGCCCATCACCGGCATTGTGACGGCCAACACAGACAGGGGCTACTTCCTGGTAGGCAAGGACGGTGGTGTCTTTGCCTTCGGGACAGTGCCGTACCTCGGCTCGCTGCCAGGTGATGGTGTCAGTACCGACAGCATCATCGGGATCGCGGCCACGCCGTCCGGTAACGGGTACTGGCTGGTGTCGGCCACAGGCACTGTCTACGCCTTCGGAGCGGCTCAGCAGCTCGGCTCGGCCACCGGGACCAGCTCGCCAGTCTCGGCCATCGCTGGCACCCCCACAGGCGGGGGCTACTGGATCACCACCCAGGACGGCTCCATCTACGCCTTCGGCAACGCCAGCTTCTTCGGCTCCCTGCCAGGTGACCAGGTCACGCCAGCGCAGCCTGTCATCGGCATTGTCCACACTACGGACTCCAAGGGCTACTGGCTGCTCGGAGCCGATGGCGGCATCTTCGCCTTCGGAGATGCTCCGTTCGATGGCTCGCTGCCAGGCTTGGGTCTCAACATCACCAACGTTGTGGGGGCGGTGCCGACGAGCGGGTGAACTGTGGACCTACTCGACAGAATCGAACAAGGAGGAAACCTGTGTAGCCGCAAGGAATACACTGGGGTTTGAAGTTGATTTGCTTATTGCGTCGTCAATCCCAAGACGCCTTCTCATCCGATTAACGTCATGGGCAGCCCTCCTCCCGCGCACGCTCCAAGAGCTTGCAGTGAAGTAGTCAACGTCGTTTCGAGTGAAGGAGCGACTAACCAAGCGCGCTTCGGTTCCAGGGACAAGACGACCGGGCTGGTCTATATCGTGGATCATGATAAGCGCGCTATCGTCTACCGCTGGAAAGACATTCTTAAAGTACCATTTCGCAAACCGCGAGGAGTGGGCAGAGTCCATCAATAGGAAATCAATTTGTGGCTTCATCGTGATAGTGGACTCCATAACGTCACCAACTTGAAGAAGCCAGCGATCCTGCCATTGGAGGGGGATGAAGTGCTTCGATCGATCGTGGAGGTCGTACGAGCAGAGCGATCCGTAACGGTTGTCTCGCAGCGCCAAAAGAAGCCAAATCGTGCTCCAGCCATCACAAGGAGAAATTTCGACCAGCGATTGAGGCTTTCGGTCTCGAACAATCAAATACATAACCTCAGCCTCAATGTCGTCGAAAAGAGCACGCATACGCCGTGACTTGGGGAGTGAATTGGAGCCACTTTTTCGCAAGACCATCGACGCTTCCAATCGGGCACGGATTAGGTCGAGGCCAAATCGCTCATACAGCTCAAGAACATACGACAACGTAATTGAAGATGCGTCGTCACGTGGTGGTATCGGGTGACGGGACAAACCAAGGCCAGAGCCAAAACCTTGAGCAGACGGTGCTCCTTGCGTACGTCCCCCTTGGGCATGGGCGACGCGATCTAGAGTTTCAACCAATGAAGGTCTCACGGCGCACCTTCCGCCTCAGCCGGAGTTAGCGGAGCAGACAGCCTATGCGGTTGTTTCGACGGCAGCATCGTATGTTTACGAATGGATTTTGGAAGCACGTCAAGAAGGCGGAATATGCCGTAGCGCGGCGCCCGTGCTATAGGGAGCACTTCACTCAGCTTTTTCATTAGTTTTATCATATTATAGTAAAAGGATATCAAAAACGTTGCGAAAATCAAGCAGCCTAGGGTGATGTATAGATTTTCAAATGCAGCAGCGTGCTGGCGTAGTATCCCATGGGAGTTTGACGAGGCGATTTGCCCAGAGAGTACGTGCTCGGCCCCAATCCATACTAGGAAATTTACGATTATTGCTAGACCGTAGATGGCATAGAGCATTGGGGTGGCAACGCTCGCACTTGCTCCTTCTTCAACAAAGCTGTGCCAGCAGTACGGTCCTACTTTTTCATCATTCTTCTCTGTATCACCGATGGCAGCGGGAGCTGCCGTTACCGTGTCGCCCAGCTTTTTAGCCTCTATATCATTCAGGGTTTCCTCAAGCCAAGCCCGTAGGTGCATCTCTTTACGAGTTTCCCGATCGACCGCCAGTAGGTAAAAAACCCACATGCTAATGATGAGGGGAACGAGAACAAAGGACAAGCGCAGATAGTGATACGCCGCAATTCCACCAACCAGACCCAACACCGTTAGCTGAATGATCGTCGTGTTGTTGGCTTGCAAGCTACGAATATGATCAACACATCGATCCAGCTCAGCTTCCAGGGCAGGTTCATCGGCTGGACGAGCCTTGTGAGTCCGACGAGGGCCGGCCTCACGGCCCTTGGGGACTGCTATCTGCGCTGGGTCCATGAACAGACGCTAGTCGTTGCTGGCTCGCTGTGGCGAGTACGTCGCGGTATCACGGGGAGCCCGGCTCGCGCCGGAACGGAACACGAACGAAGATGGACCCTTCCAGAGCTGCGCTGTGGGTTGTCCGACAGCCTGGACCCTCGAGGCGCACCGTCAGCGACCACCTTCCCACAATCGTTGTCTGACGACACGACTTTGCTGGTTCCGCTATTGGGAGCGGAATTAGGAGAGCCCGGTCCTTGCGCTTGGACGGTCGATGGGCGTAAGTTGCACCCATGGCTCAATCCACGGTTGTATACCTCACTGACGACCTCGACGGCTCTGACGCCGACGAGACCATCAAGTTTGGCCTCGACGGCAAGTCCTTCGAGATCGACCTGAACAAGAGGCACGCCACGGCGCTGCGCAAGGCGTTCAAGCAGTACGTGGATGCTGGCCGCTCAGTCGGCCGTCAAGCTGGCAGAGCCGGCGCCTCGGGACGTGCCACCGGGTCCCCAACGCTCTTCTCCCAACTGGACAGCACAGAGAAGGACCGGTTCCGCAAGTGGGCCGACATGCCCAACGCCCGCCGAATCGGAGACGCCAGGGTGCAGGAGTGGATCAAGGCAGGGAGGCCGTAAGTTCACGGAACCCATAGAGCGCTCCTACTAAAGCGGAAAATTGATCCTTTCGCCGTATTATGCCTGTGGCTCTGGATCGGTTATCCGTCTAAAGTCAGCAAACCCACGGACTCTTCTAACTACATCATATTCGGAACAGTGAGGCGGTAGAGAACTCAAGATATGGAGTATCACGAGTGGATGGATCCGTTCGCCGTCATTCAGCACGGACCACGTCGTCCTGATCTTTTCCAGAGGCACGTACTCGCTATGTGAAAGGAATTCCGCAACGGATTTTATCCCGTAGCTGTTCAATATGTCAATGGCGCCCCTAACGTCACTCTGCGATATATGTATTTGACAGCGAGAGAGTAGCTTCGGGAGATTTTCTGCGCTGATAAGGTCTGAATCATTCAAATCTCGCTCACGCTGAAAATGTTGCAGCTGATCATAGATGAAATCCAGGTGCATATCAATGGCATGCAGATGATCGCTAATGACTCGGAACTGTCGACGAACGCTAAACTCCGTATCTTGACCAGGTTTATAACCAAGTTGGTGTTCGATCTCTCCCCACAGCTCCTCAGCAAGGGTTCTAACTTGCAACTCGAACCACGGTCGAGGCCCTGCGTGGCGCGCTCGGAGGCGTATTACATAATGTAGAGACGAATATCCTGACAGTTTCCGTTGATTGATCCCAAACTGTCGCGGATCAAGACCAACCCGTTCAAGGCTGTCTCTCGGTACATACGCCTTCGGCTTTTGAGTTCCGTGTAGTTCGAAATCATCCGATGAGCGAAGCAATCGATCTACCCAGGCTAGCTGCATGGGAAAGTAGACGACCACACGCGCACCAAGGATATCCCTCATGCGTTCAAGGCTTGTCTTGGTCAATCCTCGAGGGTAGTCACGAGAGCTGCTGTCTATCTTACGAATAACAGAGTCCAGAAACTTGTATCTGACTTTCGTGGCATAGATTGGAGACGGCACGGCGTGACCTTCGAACGAATCATTGGAGCTTCGTTCTGACGATATGGCATAGGTAGATTCCTGTCTACCTAGCCAGAATGTGGGTACCTCCCATTCGTCTAGAAGGTCGCCGACCGTCTCAAGCGCCGGCAGGATGGTACTTGAAAGATAATGGTAGTACGTCTTAATAAATCGATCTAGCCTTGCCACGCGATCGATACCCCCGCAAGCCTGTCATGAGCCAGGTCTGCTTTGTAGCAGACCTGGCTACATCGAATCAATAAACCCTAGGTGTTGATCCAAGAGATCGTCGAGTTCGACGGCGAAACGCCCTACCGCATCCGGTGTAGCTCGCACAGGTCGAGCATGTCGCATGCCGCCACGTACTAGGTTGGTTGGATCACTTCCCTGTGGCACAGTGCCAACAATCCATTCGATGGACCGGCTATCCTCCGATCCGTCGAAGACCAGAACATCCACCGCTGAAGCCCCGTCAACTGGCTGCGTACGGCACAAGCTCATTAGAGCAGCCCCATCTCGTGCCACTACCTGCCGTGCGGTGAGCGTTATGCCTGGAGGGGTATTGAGGCGCCATTCCTCTACAGATGCCCCGTCGGGGGACTCAGAGGCAACCAGTTGAGAACCGATGGCTCGTACAAGATCGAACATCCTTGCCAGCCGTTGACGCTGCCAGGGTCCTAGCTCTGCTGCCGGTAGAGACCTCGTTACTGCAATGGTGTCTGAAAGTATGCGCTGACCTGGACGTTTTGTCAACACAGCCCCTCTCTGTCGACCATGGTCATCTCGCCGACACTGCGTTGTTCTCCAGACCTCGAGTCTGCGGTCAAGATAGCTGATCGGTGGACAGCCGTGGGGGATGACTTCAGGACCGCAGTAACACCGAGCACGGATGAGCACTTCTGCCCGGGGTCGTCCGTAGAGAGCGCTCTTCGAAGACCTGGCCGCAAGCATCTAGACCGGCAACGCTCGCAGGCGGCGAGAGGCATCCCCACCCGGCGGTGATCGGGTTGGAGCACCTCTTCGTCGATGGCGTAGCTGAGCATCTCAAGCGCCTCCATGGCCACCTCATCTGCCGGACCTTCCAGGAAGACCTGCCAACGGCGGACAGCGGCCGTCGGTTCGATCCGGTAGGCATGGATCAGGAAGAAGGGAGCGAGGGTGCGCTGCCGCTCGTCAACCTTGAGGTTTCTCAACAGCCCGAGCAGCAGTAGCGGGTTGCAGCGGCTCGACCCGGTAGGGCTGACCCGGTTCGAGAACGCCGATGCCGCCAGGCCATGCCTTGGCCTCTGCTGAAGCATCGGGAATGAGGTCAACATCAGCGACGAGTAGCTGGTCTTCAACAAACGAGTTGTGCCAGGCCACGAAGATAGTTGCCTGTTCGCGGCGGACGACTGTCCCAGTTAGGATGACTACGCCAGTGCTTGTGTCGGACAACTGCCCCTCGATTGAAGGCCCGCAGATTAGAGTTGCTCATATCGTTGCTCCTGTTTACTACAATCATCATCGCGCCGATAGCTGATAATTGCAATCGCAATTGTCCATTCCACAACGGAGTATCAATAGGGTGGTTAGGCCCGAGGACTTTGAAAAAACTGTCAGTCGTCGTACAATAGGGATTATGGATGATGATCAGATTGAAGACCTAAAACGTTTTATTGGAACGGTTATCTCCCAGCAGACGAGTGATCTAAGCAAAAGGTTGGATAATGT
>JBOGGH010000002.1:0-32841 GCA_050743905.1 Acidimicrobiales bacterium | reverse complement strand
GCCGCCCGCCGGGCGTGGCGGGCGCTGTCGGCCACCCGGGGCACCGGCACCGCCGGGCCGCCCGGGGAACCGGCCGCTCCCCCGCCCGACGTGCCGGTGGTCCCCATGGCCCTCCAGCCGGAGGTCACCGTGGTGGTCCCCGTGCACAACCAGTGGGCCCGGACCGCGGCCTGCCTGCGCTCGATCGCCGCCGACCCGGCCTCGGTGGGGTTCGAGGTGGTGGTGGTGGACGACGCCTCCACCGACGAGACGGCGGACCTGCTCCCCTCGGTGACCGGGGTGGTGGCGGTGCGGCTGGACCCCAACCGGGGGTTCGTGGGCGCGGTGAACGCCGGGATGGAGCGGGCCCGCGGGCGGTACGTGGTACTGCTCAACAACGACACCGAGGTGGAGCCCGGCTGGCTGGACGCGCTGGTGGCGGCGGCCGAGCCGGACCCGCGGGTGGGCGTGGTGGGCGCCAAGCTCGTCTACCCCGACGGCCGGCTCCAGGAGGCCGGCGGGGTGATCTGGGAGGACGGCACCGGCCACAACTACGGCCGGGACCAGGATCCGGACGACCTGCGCTACGACTTCCTCCGGGACGTGGACTACTGCTCGGGCGCCTGCCTGCTGGTGCGCCGCGAGGTGCTGGCCCTGGTGGGCGGCGGCCTCGACACGCGCTACAGCCCGGCCTACTACGAGGACACGGACCTGTGCTTCGCCGCCCGGCAGCACGGCTACCGCGTGGTGTACCAGCCGGCCGCCGTGGTCCGGCACTACGAGGGCGCCAGCCACGGCACCGACGTGACGACCGGCGTCAAGCGCTACCAGGAGGTCAACCGCCACGCCTTCGTGGAGAAGTGGGCGGACGTCCTGCCCCGCCACGGCGCGCCGGACCACGAGCACGTGCGGGCGGCCAGTTGGCGCGCCCCCGCCGGGCACTGCCTGGTGATGGACCACGCGCTGCCCATGCCCGACTTCGACTCCGGCTCCCGCCGGATGGCCGAGCTGCTGGGCATCCTCTCCGACCTGGGCTTCGCCGTGACGTTCGTGCCGCAGAACGGCATCGACCTGCCCGACTACCGGCGGCCGCTCGCCGCCCGCGGCGTGGAGGTCCTGCGGAGCCCGGCCGACCTGGACGCCTACGTCGGCGGCGTGCTGCCCGACCTCCGGCTGGTGGTGCTCTCCCGCCCGACGGTGGCCTGGGCCAACTACCCGATGATGCGCTCGCTGGCCCCGGACGCCCTCCTCGTCTACGACACGGTGGACCTCCACTACCTCCGGGAGCGGCGGCGGGCCCTGGCCGAGGCGGACCCGTGGTCGGCCACCCGGAGCGCCGACTACCACTACGGGATGGAGAAGAGCCTCGTCGACCTGGTGGACCAGGTGTGGGTGGTCTCCGGGGCCGAGGCCGCCGTCCTCCGGGAGGCCGACCCCTCCACCGACGTGGCGGTGGTGCCCAACGTCCACCGGATCGAGCCGCCCGGCCCGCCGTTCGACGCCCGCCGGGGCCTGCTCTTCGTGGGGAACTACGCGCACGACCCCAACCGCGACGCCGTGGACTGGCTGGTGGGCGAGATCCTCCCCCGGGTCCGCGAGGTGCTCGGGGAGGTCCCGGTGGCGCTGGTGGGCAGCCGGGTGACGGACGAGGTGGCGGCGCTGGCCGGGGACGGGGTCTCGGTGGTGGGGTGGCTCCCCACACTCGAGGGCATGTACCGCCGCTCGCGGCTGTTTGTGGCGCCGCTGCGCTACGGCGCCGGCATGAAGGGCAAGGTGGGCGAGGCGTGCGCCTTCGGCCTGCCGGTGGTCACCACCTCCGTGGGGGCGGAGGGCATGGGCCTGGCCGACGGTGAGGACGTGCTGGTGGCCGACACCGCCGAGGCCTTTGCCGACGCGATCGTCCGCGCCTACCACGACGCCGAGCTGTGGGGCCGGCTGGCCGCCGGCGGCCGACGGGCGGTGGAGGAGCGGCTCTCGCCGGCCCGGGTGCGGGCGGACCTGGCCCAGACCCTCAAGGCCAGGGGCCTGCCCGTGGTGGAGCCGAGGTGAGGCCCGGGCGCGTCCCGTGGTCGCGGCGGGCGGTGGCGGTGGTGGCCGGTGCCGCGGCGGCCGTGGTGGCGCTGCTGCCGGGGCTGCCCGCCACCCCGGCCGGGGCCTCCGGGTCCTCGGGCACCCGCCCGTCGTACCTGGCGGCGGCCGAGTACTTCGGCAGCAGCAACCCCACCACCATGTGGAGCTCCGACCTCTCGGGAGCGCCGCAGGCGTTCGCCCTCATGAAGCACGACGGGTTCAACACGGTGGGCCTGGTGCTGCCCTGGGGCGAGTTCCAGCCGGGCCTCACACCTCCCCGGTACGACCGCACGACCTTCGCCCGGCTCGACCAGCTCATCTCTGAGGCCACACATCTCCACATGGGAGTCATCCTGCGGCTCAGCTACGAGTACGACGACGATCCGGCCGACCAGATGAGCGGCACCCGGTTCGGGCTCCTGTGGAGCAACCCCAAGGTCTACCGGGCCTGGCTCGACTACGTGGCCGCCGTCCACCGGAACGTCGCCCGGTTCCACAACGTCCGGGAGACCTACATCTCCTGGGAGGACCTCTGGGAACCCGTCTTCCAGGCACAGGCCGCCCACACAGCGGCCCAACAGCTCGCCCTGGCCACCTCCAGCGGCTACCGAACGTGGCTGCGGAAGCACTACACGCTCAAGCAGGTGGAGTTCGACTACGGCACCCAGTTCGCCGGCTGGACAGCCGTCCCGACGCCGCCGGCCACAAAGCCGAGCTTCAAGCTGATGTACCAGTACCAGGACACAGCGCTGGTCCACCGCCTCTTCGTCCCGGCGTCCAAGCGGTACCCCGGCCTCACGATGGAGACCCGGGTGGACGTGGACTCGCTCTACACAGGGACACAGGTGGTGGGGTCCTACACACACGACGTCCAGTACCGACTTCCCGGCACCAAGGTGACCGGCATGTACTTCTCGCCCTACATGGGTGACCCGTCCTCGACACTGGTCGAGACGGCCACAGAGGCCCTGGCCGCGATGACATCTACCCTCACCAGGATGAGCAGATCGTCCGGGGGCCGACCCCTGATCATCTACGAGTACGAGTTCGTGAGCAACAGCAACGAGATCGACCACGACCCAGCCCTCACAACAAACCAGGTCCCCACATTTCTCACGAAGAGCGAGCCGCTCCTCAGCCGCTTCACGCACGGGTACGCGCTATGGACCTTTCGGGACTACAACCTCAGCCCCGTCTATAACCCGTCGTTCGCTCTCGGATCCCGAGGGTGGACGCTCTCCGGGAGCGCCCGCCCGGTGGTCCGGACCAGTTCAACGAGCGCCGTGGCGTTCGGGAGCGGAGGCGGCTCCGTCTCCCAGAAGATCCCTGCCGGTGACCTGACAGGCACGAAGCCGGCATCGGTCTCCTTCCAGGCCACGGCGACCGGGACAACCACCCTGCAGGTGCAGCTAGGGACCGCCCCACCGCAGACAGTCCCGATCACCTCCGGAACCCACCCCTACACGATCACCGCGGGTCCCACCGCCACAGGCACGTTCACCATCCGGGCCAGCGGCGCCGTGAAGGTGACGGCCATCGGCGTGTACTGGTTCACGCAACAGGGTGACGTCTACAGCACTACAGGAGCACCGCAGATCGGGGCAACACCCCTGCGGTCTCTCAATCTGCAGTTGACGACCGCAGGCTGACTGCTACCGGCCTCCGTGCTCGCCGCCGGAAGCCTCAAGCTAATCGTCGGTAGCGGGAACGCTCCCTCGGGGTTTGGACGACCAAGCCTACGTAGGCGCCGCCCCCACCACGTCGTTCACGACCAACCCAAGACCAGGGAGCGATCCCACGTACCCCGCATCGCCAAAGGCGAACACGCCCCCGTCCTTGCCGATCAGCCAGTAGCCACCTGTGCCGGCGGTACGGACGATCCCGACGACCGGTTGTGACGGAACGACCCCAAGGTCGGGCAAGGACCCGAAGTACGTGGCGTTCCCGTAGGCGTACACGGCACCGTCCTGCGTGGTGATCCAGTAGCCACCCCCTGTCGGCGTCCCTGCAATCGCCGAAACCTGCGAGGGGGTTCCCTTGGCTATGCCGAGCGACTTCGCAGCACCGAAGCCGTAGACCGTGCCTGTACCGGTCACGACCCAATAGCCATTGCCCGAAGGGGTGGCGGCAATCCCGACGGCGTTCTGGACGTGGATCCCGTCACCAGGGAGCGATCCGAGGAACGGCACTGTGCCGAAGGCGAACACCCCGCCATCCCTGCCGACCAACAAGTACCCACGGTCTGTGTCGACAGCCACGATCCCGGTGACTGGCGCAGCCGGCGTGATGCCCTCGCCGGGGAGCGAACCCAAGAAGGGCGCTGTCCCGAAGGAGAACACACCTCCGTCTTCTCCAACCAGGAAGTAACCGTTCTCGCTCAGCGTGGGTACAAGGCCCACGATCGGGGCCACCGGCACAACGTGCAGGGCTGGGAGGGAGCCGAAGAACCCTGCCGCCTGCCCCACCGGGAAGACGAACACGCCCCCGTCACTGCCAACCAGGTCGTAACCCGGTTGCACCGGCGGCGGACCTTGCCGTGTGGTCGGGATGATGATGGTGTTCGCGCCCTGCGGAAGCGCAATCCTGGCGCCGAGAGCCCCCGTTGCCAGGTCGACCTGGACAGCCGCACCGTTGTATGTGTGACCACCTGTAGCTGGGTGGTTGTCGACGGTGACCCAGGCGTCTTCGCCGTTGGGGGTGATGGCCACGCCCTCCGTCGACGCGCCTGTCGATACGACGCGGATCGGCTGTCCCACGCTGCTCGTCGAGGTGTTGATCGGCACCAACTCTCCGCCATCCCCCGCCACATAGAGGGTCTTTCCATCAGGGGAAAACGTCATCCGATATGCACCTGGAACATTGAGCGGTGCTGCGACCGAATGGCCGACAAAACTCACGGGATACACGCCATCGTACGTCGCGACGTACCCAGATTGACCTGTCGGGTTGAGAACCATGTTCTCCGGCTCCACCAACCCGGAAACGACCGTCGTCACCACGCCCGTCGACGTGTTGACAGCGAGGATCTCTCCCTCGTTCACCCTGGACATGTACAGCGTCGTACCGGACGGTGTGACCACCATCCCCTCCACGAATGTCCTGCCCAGAGCGATCCATGTCTGGACCGCACCAGTCTCGAGGTTCACCCTCGCGAGCCCACCTGTCGAGTTCACGAAATAGGCCGTCAGTCCGTCCGGGGCGATCGTGAGGGCCTGCACTGTCGTGTGCGTTGCGATGGGAGTGCCGAGCCTTCCAGTCGATGCGTCGACAGGCACGATCGCTGCGCTTCCCTCCTGCCCCGTCACCACATAGAGGGTATGCCCGTTAGGGCTTGCAACCATCTGATACGCGTCGGTAGAGGGTACTGTGATCAGTGTGCCGGTCGTCGCCGATGTGGTATTGATCGGCACAACCCCATATGTGCACGCCACGTACGCGCTGATCGAAGACGCAGGCGCTGTCGAAGCCTCAGCGACCGGTGGGCTGACACCAAGGACGCTCACAGCTCCAAGCACCGTCACGAAAGCCAACCACCCTCGACGCACCATCTGGACAGCGTACCGTGGCACCCGCTCTCCCGAAGGTTCCTCGATCGGCTGGGACAGGGCGCACCGTGCCATCGCCGGTGGAACATGGCATTGATCTCTCTCGCGGCGTGCGGAATATGGCCCGGACGCCCCTGGTCAACGCAACGCGCGGGAAGGGGGCCGCGCCAGTAGGTTCCACAGCCGCCGGACATCCCGACGCCCACGTCGTCCCGCTTGCTCTTCACGGGACAGGAGCCAGCCGAACTCGTTGCCATAGCTTCCGGATGTCCCGGTCGGCATCAAGTCGAGAACCGTCCAGGAGACCGCGAGCTCCCGTCTCGCGAACGCCAGCACCTCGCAGAACTCGCCCATGTCCCACACGTGGGCGTGGATCGAACGGCGACGGTGGAGCTCGATCTCCGATATCGTACGCTCCTCCGCCAGGATGGCAGCATCACGCGTATCGCCGTTGAACCGAACCTGGGCAACGATTGCCTCGATCACGTGATCGTCGGCGACCTCTCGGACATCCCGACGGTACTCGTCAGTAAGGTGCTCGAGGCTCGTGGGCGGCCGCTCGCTATCGAACGTGACGTGACGATCGGGTAGGATCAGAACCATCAGGCCGCCTGGGCGCGTCACCCGATGGATGTCCACGAGCATGGCCAAGGGATTTGCTAGATGCTCGAGGATGTGGCTTGCGATGACGAAGTCCTGACTGCAGTCCGGGACTGACGACAGACGATCGACATCAAGGTCCGCAACGATGTCCGGCTTGGGGAAGCCCGGGTCGGAGCCGAGCTCAGGGAACAGTGCGCTGTTCTCGCTCGGCTCCCAACGGTCGAGGTACCGCACGGTGAGGCCCTGCGGGACAGGGAAGGGCGCGTGACCCGGTCCGATCTCCATGCCACGGCCCCGCAAGCGCGCTGCGAACCGTCGGCGAACGGCCAGCGGGTCATGGTCGGCACTGCGGGCGAGGTGGTCAGCCATCTGCATCCGGAGGTATAGAGGCTCCTGCAGGTCCCTACGTTCGATCGACTCTTGGCGGGAACGCGAGCTCTCCACCCCCGCTCCACAACGTCAAATTGGGGTTGTAGGCAGGATCGTTGCGCAGGAGGTGGCCCCACCGCTCCCGCATGTAGGCGCACTCCCTGGCGAACCCCTCCGCCCTCGGTCCGGTGTCGGCGCCCCTGGTCAGCGACTCGTGATGCAACATCTCGGCGAACGGCGTCCAGACCGCGCGCCACCCGGCCTCGCGGAGCCGCAGGCAGAGATCGACGTCGTTGAAGGCAATCGGCAGGTTCTGCTCGTCGAGCCCACCCACCTGCACCCAGGCCTCGCGCCGAACCGCCATACAGGCGCCGGTGACGGCGGACACTGCGTGGGCCACGTGCAACCTGCCTCCGTGACCCGGGGCCAGGCGGTCCCGGAGCTTGTCGGCGTGCCCTGCCACCCCGTCGAAGCCGAGGACCACGCCAGCGTGCTGGATCCGGCCGTCAGGGTAGAGGAGCTTCGCGCCTACGGCGCCCACCCGGTCCTGGACGAGCTGCCCGACCAGCTCCTCCAACCAGTCCGTTGTGGTCACCTCGCAGTCGTCGTTGAGCAGGCAGATGACGTCACCGTCGCAGCGATCGGCAGCGAAGTTGTTCAGGCCGGAGTAGTTGAACGCGCGCTCGTCGCGGATCAGCTTGACCAAGTTCTCGTACCCGCGCAGGAGGTCCAGCACCGGCCGACCGATGCTCCCGTTGTCGATGACGAGCACCTCGAAGTTCGGGTAGGCGGTGAACTGGAACACGCTGGAGAGGCATCGCCAGAGGAGCTGCCCGTCGCGCGTCGGCACGATGATGCTCACCTTCGGGGCGGTCGCCGGCAGATCCCAACGGACCCGGTGCCAGCCACTGAGCGGATTGGTGATGACCGTCCCGGGACCGTCCACACGCGACAGGTGTTCCTCCACGGCCTTGTGTCCCGCGAGCCGGGCATACGGCTTCGCGGAGATGCCCGAGGCCGTGGATGCTGTGTGCGCTCGCCAGTGGTAGAGCACACGCGGAACGTGCACGACCTGCGAGGGGTGGAGCCGCTCCGAGACCCTCAGCGACAGGTCCCAGTCCTGGCTTCCCTCGAAGCCTTCCCTATAACCGCCAACTCGGTTGACGAGATCACGCCGGTAGCAGACGAGATGGCCGAGGTAGTTCTGGCCGAGGAGCAGGAGCGGATCGAAGTCCGGCTTGAAGTTGGGCGAGTGCCGCCGGCCGTCGACCTCCATCTTGTCCTCGTCGGAGAAGACCATGCCTGCTTCGGGGTGCTCGGCGAGCGTCAGGACGATGTGCGCGAGGGCGTGCGGCGCGAACTCGTCGTCGTGGTCCATCGGGATCACCCATTCGCCATGAGCGATCTCTAGCGCGGAGTTCGACGATGCCGAGATGTGCCCGTTGTCCCGCCTGCGGACTACACGGATCCGTTCGTCCATCCCCTCGTACTCTGCCAGCACCGTCGCGACTGCCGGATCCGTCGACTTGTCGTCCGCGATGCACAGCTCCCACCCCTCGTAGACCTGCTCCCGCACCGAGTCGAGCGCACGGCGGAGCAGCGGCTCCGGCGTGTTGTAGACCGGCATGACGATGGACACGAGCGGGGGGTCCGAGATCGTCCCGAGGCGGGCGGAGAGTGCCGCTCGCTCGTCCTCGCCGAACTGGTCGAAGCGCTCGACCCAGTCCGAGTAGGTGCCGGCAGGGGTACCTGCTTCCGTGGCTGCAGCCGCCGGCGCGGCCTCACCTCCACCATGGCGAACAGGGCCTGCCCGGAGCCGGCCGTAGAGCCGGCGGAGACGGCGCGAGTACCGGAAGACCTTCGTGGCATGGAGGGCGGCGAGCTCGGA
This sequence comes from Acidimicrobiales bacterium, assembly GCA_050743905.1. GTDB lineage: Bacteria > Actinomycetota > Acidimicrobiia > Acidimicrobiales > RAAP-2 > JBOGGH01. The sequence continues at coordinate 24,387 of JBOGGH010000002.1, read as the reverse complement.
CGAGGCCGCCTCCGCTCGTGCTCGCAGCTCGGGTACCTCGGCCACAAGCTCGTTCTGGCGGCGCTCGAGCAGCTCGATCTCGCGACCGGCCAGGCGAGCCTCGGCGTCCCGCCGCAGCTCCAGCCCGGCACAGCGCTCGAGCAGTTGCTGGTGCTCGATCGCCAGCGCGTTGAAACGATCTGCCAGGCGGTCGTGCTCGTTGCACGCCTTCAGACGCTGGGCGTCGATCGTGTCTCGGGATGCCAGTATCGCCTCCAGCTCTTCCGAGCGTCGTGCCAGGGTCACGGATGCCTCGCGCAGCAGTGCCTCGTACCCGCCTATCGCGTCGGTCAACGTGACCCGAGCCTTGCGGTACAAGACCGCATCGCCGGAGATGTACGTGGCATCGTAGGAGAAGTCCCGGACAAATCCATGATGCCCGAAGAGGCGGGCCCAGTAGTCCGGGGGATTGACGTTGAGATGGCTTCGATCTGTCACGTCGTCTGCCGTAGAGGAGAGAAGCACCGCATCGGCATGGGCGCACAGGTTCGCGACCGCCGCGGGAGCCAGGGTCGGCGGGAGATGCTCGAGGACCTCGATGCACGTGATCAAGTCGTAGTGCTCGGGTAGGGGGGAGAGCACGGAGCCCACCGAGCAGTAGGGGCGCACGTCGTCGGGGACCTGCTTGATCGCCCACGACGATACGTCTATGCCATAGGCGTCGACACCGCGATCACGGAGCGCCTCAACAAGCATCCCGATGGCGCAGCCGGCGTCCATTGCAGTTCTCGGTTGTACGTAGTCCACGACCTCCGAGGCGATCCGCCCGAAGAACCGTTGCCAATGGGGCTCGTCTCGGTCGTATGGAAGCGATGGTAAGCCGTCACTGCCATAGTTTGTGCGGTAGTACGCCTCGTCGTAGAACGCTGCGGTGGCGTCGATCAGCGAATCCGCGGCGTCGAAGCCGTCCTCCTCAATTCGCAGGAGCAGGTTGTAGAGCGCCCTCTCTTCGTCCAGATGTGGCTCGGTCGCTCCAGGAGATCCAGAAGGAGCGGTCTCGCTGGCCGCTGGCAGGAGCCGCGCGTCATGGTCCAAGGCGTCGAGAGGGCGGATCCCACCGACGCCCGATGCCGCTGGCCAGGGTCGGCGGTCCACCGTGCAGCCATGGCGCTGGAAGAACGCGGCGGTCCTTACGCTTGCCTCAACGAGGTGGGCGGCCATCGAGTCTTGTCCGAGCAAGAGGACGTCCAAGCCGTCGACAGCGGACAGTGCTCCCCTGTTGTAGCGATCCCAAAGAGCGCCGGCAAGCTCGGGCGTTATCCGTAGACGTGACGTCATGTCGGCAACTGCTGCCCGCGCTGTCTGGAACGACCATACGATCAGCGGCGGGACATCGAGTAGTGCTGCCCAGTAGCCCGCCAGCACCGAGAGGCGGGGGTCTGCCCAGATCCATTCGATGCCACCCGCGTGGCCTCCGGCACGTGGACGGAGGAGTTGGCTCCTGTCGAGCGCCGCTCGCGCCTGTTCACGCTGGGGCAAGACGAGGCGGGCGAGCTCCCGGGGCGAAGTCCTCGGCAGGGATGTCCATGCACCTCCGGCCTTGCCCAGGAGCAGCTCGTTCATCTCCCCCAGGGGGAGGCCGGGCCGGTCCGGTGCCGAGACCAGGGGAGTCACGCCGCACAGCTCGCCGATCCACTGGGCGACCCGCTCCAAATGATCGCCACACGCCCCGACCACGAGGACTCCGAGGCCAGCCTCCTCGTTGGTGCTCATTGGCGACAGCGTCTCTCCCTGGGGTGGCGTCGTGAGACGGGCAGACAGGGTGATTGTACCTGCTGCACTTGCTACCAGCCGTTGCGTGGCCCACCAGGGGTGGTTCGCCGCGGCCGCCGATCCGCGCCGTCCGGGGCTCCACCTGGCACCGCAGCCAAGGATCGGTCCAGGCGCCGCCCTCCGCGCCCCGCATCGGCGGTCACGGCGCCGACCTCACCTTCGCAGCTCGACCGAGACGGCCCGCCCGGCATCCGGCCCGCTTCGCACGAGGTAGATGGCCGCCGCGGACTGGTAGCCGTGCCATTGCAGGCAACTGCCCACCTGGACGGAGAGGTTGTTGCCGGCGCGTGGAAGCGAGTTGAAACCAACCTGGTGTTCAGGCCCGGCACCCAGCTCATTGGTCAGGAAGTTCGAGCTGTTTCCCAGTGATGCTCCGGACCGGAGCTGTAGCCAGTGGTAAGACGAAAAATTCGTCCCACGAGGGAACGTCAAGCGCAGAATGTGCTCGTCGGGCTTCTGGTAGCTGTCGGCCCAGCCGTCTGCACCTGTCTCGACCGCCGGGTGGACCACTCCGTCCGCCGTCGTCACCGTGGGCTGACGAGCTCCCCCAACGGCAGCAGAGGGTACGGACTGGGTATCCCGTTGCAGCATCGTCACCGACCCGTCGGAGTTGAGCGCGTACAGGGTGACGGGGCTGTGCACGGACTTCGGGATCTCGATGGAGAACCCGCTCGCCTCTGCCGAGGGGTTCCCGAGCACCGCCGCCACGTCCGAGCGGGCAAGACCGGTGGGCGCCGAAGCCACCACCTTGCCCCCGGCCACCGCGAGGACCAATGTCGCCGGTAGGCCCGTGCTCGCGTCGACCGCCCAGCCGCCGATCGCCGATCCGATGGTCTTCACGGGAGTCGCGCGCACTGTCACGCTCGGTGCGGACTGCAGGTCGGCCGGTGGCGCGTAGAAGTTCGGAATATCGCCCAGTGTGCACTCTGGAGAAGTGAAGTACAGATTTGTCGTCTGGGAGCCCGCGGGCAGTGGCGGTAACGGTGGGGCGGTCTTCACCAGGTCGTCGCGGAGCATCAGGAGCTGGCCCTGCATGTCCACCAACGGCCGGTAGTGGTCGAGCAGGTACTCGGCGATGATGGGCGTACGCACCGACTCGAGAATGCCGTCGTACACCGGCAACCCGAAACTCGCGTCGTAGAAGATCACCACCGGGGGCCGGCTCGTCTCGAGATCCGAAACCGTCTGGCTCTGTGCGAACGTTGTCTGGGCCTCGGAAGCCACAAAGTACCTCGTCCCCGGCACTCGGTTGAGCAGGTAGTAGGTGACGCCCAGCTCGTTGGGAAAGTCGAACACAGGTGCACTGCGGCCCGCGTAACGGTTGAGAAGACTCCCCAACGTATTGATCTGAGCAGTGTCGACGGCTCCGGGAAGCGTGTACCCCAACTTCGCGGGCGACGCCGGTGGGGCATCCGGTGCCGACGCGTGGAAATTCTCGGGGATGCGGCGCAGGAGTGTGGGGACCGCCACGGGCATCGTCACGCTGCCCGCTAGAACACCCACCACTGCCGCCGTGGTCGCGACCCGCTTCGGCCACTGGCTCGTCGTCACCCCGAGCGATCTACCGTCGCGCCTGCGCGGTCGCTGTCTGACCCACACGAGGAATCGGGCGCACGCGTCGTCTGCAAGCGTGAGCAGTTCGATCGCCCAGAGGATGAGAATCGGCAGCGCCACGCAGAAGACGAGCTGCACGTGAGCGGCGTCCATGCGCTCGAGCTCCTGCGGGAAGTAGACAAGCACGAAGGACGCGGCGCCGGTCATCATCCAGTCCCCGAGGGACCACGGCTTCCGGGCGCGGAGCTTGAACACGACACGCCAGACGGTCGCGAGCCAGAGCACGACCGGTGCCGCGAACTCAAACGTCGTCATGATTGTCCGCGCCATGTCCCACTGGACCGGTAGGGCTCCCACGAGCGAGTGATCAAGCGCAGCGATCACGTAGTAGTCGATGAAGCTCCCGAGCGCGCCGACAACAGCGAGATAGATCGCCCAAACGGCGAGGAGCCCGATCCCCACCGTTCCGCATCGAACCGTGCGCCGGAACGTAGACACGATCGAATCGCCTCGGTGGTAGCGGACGGCCTCGAAGATCACGACCAGCACGGCGAGGCAGAGGGCGAACAGGAGAGCCTCGGGGACGATGATGCACGCAACGATGAGAAACGCGCTGAAGAGCGCGCACCATCGCCACGTCGGGCTGCGGAGCAGCCGATGGAAGAGGATGAGGAACACGAAGATCACCAAGAACCGGAAGGTGTTCCCCTGCAGGAGGCCGGTCGTGACCGCTACGACCAGACCTACGAGGACCAGGCGGTTTCGCCGACAGAAGTACGCAGTGAAGCAGTAGACGACGATCCAGAACAACGGGGTCATCAGGAGGCCGATCCCCGCATCGCCTCCCCAGCGAGTGTTGCCGAACACCAGGAGCCCCACCGCGCCCCAGAACACGTCCTGGAAGATGCCGTGCAGGAGAAAGATCTCCCGCCACGGGAAGAGGCCGTGGTGGAAGACCAGTTGAGGCGCCGCAAGGAACTGTGCGTCGTCGAAACCCGTGAAGGAGCCGATCGCCCCGGGGAACACGGCAAGCAGGAGGAAGAAGACGAGGGGGCCCACAAGCCACGTCAAGACCGTCGCCTCCAGGTCCGAGGCACCCGTCACCGAGGTCATCCGCAGGAGCCCCCGCAGCCACAGTGCCAGGCAGACCGCCAGCGCGACGATCACCAGCCACAGCGGCAGCCAGTGGTAGTAGATGACACGGTGCTCTGACCTGACGTAGATGTTGGTCTTCTCCGAGACGAAAAAGAGCAAGGGAAGCACGGAGAGGGCCAGGAACGAGTTCACCAGAGCGATCGCCGATCGCCACGTCGACGCTCGCCGGAGCGCGGACGATTCAGGCCTCGTGGCTGCCACCTTCCGAAGCAGCGTGGCACCTCCCGCTACGGCCAGGAGATATGCAAGTCCCGCGAGCAGCCCCCCACGCGTGAGCTCGACCTGAACGGGGGAGCGAATGAGGCATACCTCGATCGCCACGCCGAATCCGGGGACGGCGATCCGGGCAACGGCCCAGAACAGCGAAGCCACTCCGGGTGGCGCGACCGCACGCTCCTGGTCATGCTCGGCCACCGCCGGCGCCGATGTCCCGATCTCATCTTCGACCTCCGCCGCTGTCTCGATCCCCCCGGGCGCGTGTGCGGCACGGACGATTGAAGGTCCCCGATCACCGAGGACGGTTGTGATCCGCCAGAACGGCGCCATGCCGCGGATGCGCCGGCGAAGCGGACCCCAACGGCCCAGCACGTAGCAGGCAGCGATCGAGAGCAGCGGGAACGCGATCGCTACGAGATAGTACGCATCGAGATAGCGCCGATAATCAAAGTCGGCCCATATCTGGTACCCGACGATGTCGGTCGACACCGACAGGTCGTGCGGTACGCGCAACCACACGAGGAACGTGAGGACACCACCGATCACGACTGCCAGCAGAAACCGGGTGACGGAAAACCAGCGCCGTTCGCTGGCCAAACCCCCTGTCTCCCGTTCGGCCGCCTCACTGGGCTGCGCGAGCTTCACGCTTCTAGGACCCGCCTCTTCGGCTCGAAAAATGCCGCAACGGAACCAACCCGCCAACAACGGTCATGCTCGACTGGGCCAGCTCCATGGGTATGTTCCGCGTCCTCCGCACGCCGACGATCACCTAGGCACAACCGGCCCAGCTCTGGGGTCCGTGAACAACCATATCCCCGCCACCGAGGACACTCCGGACACGTCACTGACGTAGCCCGGAGACTGACCGCCGGATTGCCACCTCGACTCAACCCTCTGCCCTGGCCGCACGTGGTGACCCTCCTCAGGCGGGCGCGCCGGTCTGCGGCAACCGATCGCCGCAGGCGCCCGGAACCTGCTGCCGGCATGGGGATCGCCAACAGTGCACACGTCAGGCTTCGACCTGGCCCGGCGGAACCGCCACCTCCCTGGGGCGGTTGCGGGTCATGATACCGTCTGCCGGTCGATGACCAGGACTGGGTTCCCCACGCACATGCCACGACAGCGCGTCCGCGACAGGCACGGGCCACGGTCCTCTCCTCCAGCCGACGTTGCCCGTGCGGTCCAGGTCGCGTTGCAGCACTGCGAGGGGGGCGCCGCCGGAGACGCCCGGACGGTGGCGATCGGATCTCCCGCCGTGCCGCCGGCATGGTTGTCGTCGCTCCCGGGCGACGGATCGGTCCGCCGACTGCCCCTCGCTGACAGCACCTCAGGTGCACGCGTCGCCATACTGGACGGCAGCTCGGAGGGCTCGTCGGCTGGCGCTCAACCCCAGGAGCCGGAGGCGTGGACGGCTGCGGCCCTGGAGCAGAGCTACCGCTCCCTTGCACCCGGTGGCCTGCTCGTCCTCCGCCCCAGAGAACTCGAGCCTCGGAAGAGCGGCGCCTCCCGGACCATTGTGGACCGGGTGGGGACGGCGCTGTTCCGTGCCGGCTTCGTCGACCCGAGGTTCATCTCCAACACGGATGACACGTGGGTTGTCCTAGCCCGTCGGGGGCTCGACCGGCCGCCCACCGAACGCCCGCACGTGCTCTCGGTCGTCCTCCCCGTCTACAACGAGCGGACGACCTTCGAGACCGTGATGGACGGCTTGCTGGCCAAGGAGATCCCCGGCATGGCGATCGAGGTGATCGTGGTCGAGAGCAATTCCTCGGACGGCACCCGAGAGCTCGCCGTCGCCTTCGGCGACCACCCGCGCGTGACCCTCCTCCTCGAGGAGCGGCCGCAGGGCAAGGGGCATGCCGTACGGTCCGGTCTCGCGCTGGCCCGGGGAGACGTGGTGCTCATCCAGGACGCGGACCTCGAGTACGACTTGGACGACTACGAGAAGCTCCTGGACCCGATCCGGAGGTACGAGGCGTCCTTCGTCCTGGGTCGTCGAGCAAGCCCCTCTGGCTCCTGGGGCATGCGGCACTTCGAGACCCAGCAGCTTGCCAGCCGGGTCATGAACGTCGGCCACGTCGCGTTCGCCGCCCTCTTCAACGCTGTGTACCGCCAGCGCCTGAAGGATCCGTTCACCATGTACAAGGTGTTCCGGCGCGATTGCATCAGCGGGATGCTGCTCGAGTGTGACCGGTTCGATTTCGACTGGGAGCTCACGGCCAAGCTGATCCGAGCCGGCTATGCCCCGTTGGAGATCCCGGTGAGCTACCACTCTCGATCGTTCTCCGAGGGCAAGAAGGTTCGCCTACTGGGAGACCCGATCTCGTGGTTCGTCGCCTGCGCTCGCTACCGGTTCGCTCCGGTGTTCGAGACCCCGTCCGCCCCCTACGGGACCGACCAGCTCCGTGCACCGCTCGCCCCCCAACGTGACGCCGTCTTGGGGGCCGCCACCGAGCTCGGGGACGCCGGTTCGGTCAGCGGTCCCGTCGCCTCGTCGGGCGAGGGGTGACACCTCCGGTGGAGCCGGAGGGCGGCGCCGTGCCGTTCCACCGGGGTGCAGAGCACGTAAGGCCGTCCGGGGTCGCTCAGGCCCGCTCGGCCAGGAAAGCCTCGGTCTCGGCAAGAGAGCTCGGGGTGCCGATCTCGTAGAACCGCTCCGACACCGGGTACGCGGCCAGCAGGCCGCGCGCCGCCAAGGTGGCGTAGAGGGCCGAAAGGTCGGTCTCGGCCGGGCCCGCTTCCCCGAGGATGTCGCGCGTCAGGCCACCGGCGCCGTAGTCGATCCAGCTCATCTCCCCCGTTGGGGCCGCCTTGTCGTGCGCTTCGACCAGCCCGTTACGGACCAGGGTGTTCGATGCCCCCCACCGGCCACGGTTCTCCAGGACGGTCATGACGGCCGGGAGCGCGGACCGGTCCCAGACGGCGACGAGATCCCGGAAGTCGAGCGTGAGGATCGTGTCCCCGTAGAGGACGAGGAACCTGTCCCCGAGCAGGTCCCCGGCACGGTGCAGCGCCCCGAGCGTGCCGTCGAGACCGGGCCCGTCGTAGCTGTACGCAAGATCCATCCCGAATCTGTGGTGGCCCACCACCTGTTCGATGCGCTCTCCCAGGTAACCCACGCACAGGACGACCTGACGGGCTCCCGACGCCGCCAGCCGGCGCAAGGAGTGGAAGAGGAACGGTTCCCCGGCCACCTCCACCAGGGGCTTGGGAACTTCCTGCACCCTCGCACCCAGTCGCGTCCCCTTGCCGCCCGCGAGGACAGCCACCGGCAGCGGCAGGTAAGCAGAGGAGGCACGACCGGCGCTGCTCACTCCGTCTCCCCGACCGGCTCCGTCTCCCGCGCTTCCTCGGGCACGGTCGTGAAGAACTGGTCATCGATGCGTCGCAGCGTCGCCAGATCCTCTTCACCTCGAAGGCGGGAGCGGAAGCCGTGATCCTCCCAGGGATCCCACCGCGCACTGAGCAGTTTCCCGGTGATGCCCGCGGCCTCCTCGGAGAGCAGGAAGGCCACCAGGGACGCCGCCAGCTCCGGGGAGTCCCCTTCTCCACGCTCGATCGCCCGCCGCGTCCGCTCGTGGTACGCGGGCCCCGCCCTCTCGGGGCCGGCATCGACCGTGGCCTGGTGCATGGCGGTGACCACGAAGCCGGGGGCGACGCTGTTGATCCTCACACCAGACGGTGCAAGCTCGCCGGCGAGGTTCTCGGTCAGGCGGACGACGGCCGCCTTCGACACCGCATAGGCGTCGTAGCGGGCCAGGGGCGAGGTGGCGCCACCGCCCGAGAACGTCACCACGGCGCCGCCTGCGGCCTGGAGGGCGCCGAGGGTGGACGTCACCGCCAGCAGCGTGCCCACCACGTTCACGTCGAGCGTGGCACGGAACGCCTCGACCGTCCAGCTTCCGATCGGGCCCACCGGCGTGAGCTGGGCCGCCGCGGTCACCACGCCGGTCAGCCGTCCGTCGGGCGCGATCGTGGGCACGGCGGCCGACCACGCGGCCTCGTCCCTGACGTCGAACGGGCAGCAGGCGTGGTCGCCGGGGCCGAGGTCGTCGCGCACGGCGTCCAGGGCCCCCCGGTCCCGACCCACCAGCACCACGTCCATCCCGTCGCGGGCCAGTCGCACGGCGACGGCCCTGCCGATGCCTCCCCCGGCCCCCGTGACCAGCACCCGACCCCGAACTCCCCTGTGCCCAACGCGACCCGCTCCCACAGCCGTCACCTCAGCCCCGGAGGGCAGCGGACCGTTGCGCGGCCTCCACGCAGCGCCAGGCGTACAGCGCCGAGCCCAGGTCGCCCCACAGCTCACGACCGTCGCCGGCCGCCAGGGCGGCGGCGAAGTGCTCCCACTCCGCCTCGAACGATCGGTCATTCCCCGGGTACCGCACCTCCTCGGTGTCCGGTGGACCGAGCTCGGGTCGCATCCGATGGATCCGCAGCACCTGGGACCCGTAGGAGCGCACCAGGCCCTCGACCTCCCATTTGGCGCGTTCACAGGTGATCTCCAACGAGAAGAGGTTCTTCCACTCGGTCCAGCTCACGTGCAAGAGGGCCCAGGGCGACCGGTCCCCGACCCCACCCGGGCCACCGAGCACCAGCACTGCGTTGTCGTCCACCGGGGCGTCCCAGAACTGGGTCCGAAGGAGCGCGCTATGGAGGGGCAGCTCGCCCAGGACCCAGCGGCTGAGGTCGAGCAGGTGCATACCCTGGTCCACGATCTCGCCACCGCCCGAGCGCGCCGGGTCCGCGCGCCACTCGCGGTCGTACCCGGGACGGCCGCCGTGCCCGTAACGTGCCCGCACGTAGAGGACGTCCCCCTGCTCGCCTGACCGAGCCTCCGTCGCGGCCCTCGCGATGCCCGGATGGAACCGGTGGTTGAACCCCACCTTCACCCGCCGATCAGCGGCCTCGGCGGCTCGGACCACGCGCTCCACCTGTTCGACGCCGATGCCGGCCGGCTTCTCCACGAGGACGTGGCAACCTGCCTCCAAGGCCGCGCAGGCCGTCTCTGCCAGTGCCTCGTGGGTCACCGCCACGACCACCACATGGGGCTCCTGGCCGAGAAGCTCGTCGATGGAGCGGCACCCGCGGGCCCCGGACGCCTCGGCAAGGCGCCGCGCCGCATCCGTGTCCACGTCGTACGTTGCGACGACGGAGTCCACGTCGCCCAGCGCCTCCACCCGCTTGTGGCCGATGAGCCCGCAACCCACGACACCCACCCGGAAGCCCGGGCGCATGCCAACGGTCATCCGAAGCTGCTGGCGTAGGCGCCGCCGAACTCGAAGTCGAACGCCAGCTCCTCGACGTCGATCTCGGCCATGGCTCGTCGCGTCTCCTCGGCCCGTCTGCTGAAGACGAGCAGGAACCCGCCACCGCCGGCGCCCACGAGCTTGCCGCCTATCGCCCCGCCCTCCCGGGCCTGGGCATACAGCTTGTCCACCCAGCCGCTGGTGATGCCCGGCGAGCGCCGGCGCTTGTGCTGCCAGTGCTCGTCCATCAGCTCGGCATAGCCCTCGATGTCGCCTCCGAGCAGGAGCTCCTGGCTGCGCCTGCCCATCTCCTTGGTCCGGTGGAGGTTCGCCAACATCTCCCCGTCTCCCTGCGCAGACCGGAGATTCTGGTCCTTCAGGATGTCCGAGGCGGAACGGGCCCCGCCGGTATAGAAGAGCAGGAGCTGATCACGGAGCGACCGCAGGGTCTCTGCCCCGAGCTCCATGGGCTCCACGTCGACCGTGCCGCCCGGGTTGAACGAGTATGCACAGATCCCGCCGTGGGCGGCAACGTACTGATCCTGCTTGCCGACGTGCTCGCGGAGCACGTCGATCTCGATGGCGCAGGCGGCCTCGGCCAGGGCACCTGCCGTGATCGTGGTGTGGCGGGCGTAGGCCAGCGCCTTAAGCAGGCAGACGGTGAACGCGCCGGAGGATCCCATGCCCGTCCCGGCGGGAACGTCCGCTACCGACGCGATCTCCAGCGGGCTCCCCCTCCAGTGGTGGCGCAGCGCCTCCCTGAGGATCGGGTGGCGGATGTCCTCGACGGAGTCCACCTCCTCGATCTCGGAGTACTTCATGCGGTACCGCTTCTGGAACACTGTGTGGGTCAGCATGTAGACGTACTTGTCGATCGCGCCGGCGATCACGAACCCGCCGTGCTCGTCCGAGTACGAGGGCAGGTCGGTCCCTCCGCCACCCAGGGAGATGCGGAGGGGGGCGCGGCTGAAGACGACGCTCATCCGCTCTCGCCCTGTCCCACCGGCTGGTCGCCTTCCCAGAGATAGTCCTGGCGGTCGAACCAGGACAGCGTGCGCTCCACGGCCTGGGCGATCGTCACCTGCGGGGCCCACCCCAGCGTTCGTATCCGGGAGGTGTCCAGGTGGATCAACGGGCTGTCGCCAACCCATCCCCGCCGCCCTCCCGTGTGGCGGACGTTCGGTTGGACGCCCATGTGGGCGGTGATGAGAGCCACCGAGTCGTCCACGAGCAGCGTCTCCTCGGTGCCGAGGTTGTACACCGCGGCACCGGCCCTTCCATGGTGATGGGCAGCGGCCGCGAGGATCGCAGAGATGCAGTCCTGGACGTAGAGGTACGACTTCTCCTGGCGCCCGTCGCCGAGCACCGTGAGGGTCGTGGGGTCACGACGCAGGGCACGGTAGAAGTCGAACACGTGCCCGTGGGTGTACCGCTCCCCCAGGACCGAGACGAAGCGGAAGATCAGCGCAGTGAAGTCGAACCCGGCGGCGTAGGCCGCGATCATGCCCTCGCCCGCCAGCTTCGACGCGGCGTACAGCGAGGTCTGGACGGGGAACGGAGCGTCCTCCGGGGTCGGGAAGACCTCCGCCTCGCCGTAGACCGAGCCCGTCGACGAGAACGCGATCTGGCGAACGCCACAGTCGCGCATTGCCTCCAGGACCTCGGCAGTGGCGATCGTGTTCTGCTCGAGGTCGAGCGTGGGGTGCTCCAGCCCGTGGCGTACGTCGGCGTTCGCCTGGAGGTGGAAGACCCAGTCGCATCCGTCCATGGCCTTGCGCAAAATTGAACCGTCGCGGATGTCGCCCTCCACCAGCGTGGCGCCGGGGCGATCGAGGAGCCCGGAGAGGAACTCTCGCCGCCCGGTCCGGAAGTCGTCAACGATCACGACCTCCGTGCCCTGGCTGGCGAGACGGTCGGCGAGCGTGCTCCCGATGAAGCCGGCCCCGCCGGTGATGCAAGCCCGTCTCGATGCGACCATGGACCTACCGTCAGACGTCGAGGCCAGCGCGTGCGGCGTCGCGGTGGAACATGCGCACGGTCTCCAGCGAGAAGTCCGTGAGATCACGGCCCAGGCCGTCCAGCTTGGCCAAGAGGTCGCTCGTCATGGTGATGATGTGGCATCCGGCCTGAGCCGCTTGGACCACGTTCAGCACCTCGCGGGGCGACGCCCAGATCAGCTCGGTTTCCGGCACCGCGGCGGCAACCGCCACCGCCTCACGCACGACGGGTACCGGGTCCACGCCGGCGTCGGCAATCCGGCCTGCAAAGAGGGAGAGGTTCGACGGCGCGCCGTCCCGCACTGCCTCGGTCATGACCTCGACCTGGGGGATCGTGAAGATCGCCGTGACGTTCACCTGTACGCCGTCTCCGGCAAGGCGACGCACGACGTCCCTCGTCGACTCCCCCCTCGTGGTGGTCACGGGCACCTTGACGTAGACGTTCTCCCCCCACCCGGCAATGGTCCGCGCCTGCCGCTTCATCGACTCGAAATCGTCAGCGCAGACCTCGAAGGACACGGGCATCGTATGGACCGCCGTCAGGACTTCCTTGGCAAATGCCTCGTAATTGGAGAGCCCGGCTTTGTGCATGAGGGTCGGGTTGGTGGTGAACCCGGATATGCGAGGATCGGATGCCAGGCGCGTGATCGAGTCCAGATCCGCCCCGTCAGCGAAGATCTTGACGGAGGGTTCCAGCAAGCCGGCCACGGGCGGCGATGTTAGCCGAGCCGACGCCGCCGATCGCGGTGCCGTCCGAAGGCGGGACCGGTCACCGGGCCGCCGTCTCGGATGGTGGTCCGATCGACTCCCACCGGGTCGACGAGGCGGCCAGCGCGGGGTGCGAGACCAGAAGATGCCAGACCACTGCACACAGCCCCTCGGTGTGCGGCGTGACGTGATCGGGGAAGAGCGGCGGGATCAGTACGCAGGCATCGGCGACGATCGCAGTGTGGCCGCCGTCGCGACCGACCACCCCATAGATCGCCGCGCCCCTGGACCGAGCCAGGTCGAGGGCGCGGACCAGGTTCGCCGAGACCCCCCGCTCGGCGTCCCCGCCGCCGACGGAGAACACGAGGAGGCCGTCGTCGGAGCCGAGACGCGAGATCTCGAGCCAGGCGGTGAACGTGGTGTCCCAGCCCTCGTCGTTGACCCGTGCAGTGAGCTCCGAAACGTTGTCGGTGGGCGCGTACGCCTCGAAGCCGCAGAGCTTGCGGAAGTCGTTGACCGCGTGCGAGGCGTGGCCAGCGGACCCGCCCACGCCAAGGATGAAGAGGCGACCTCCCCGGTCGCGGACCTTGGCGAGGCCGGTGGCGCACGCCTCGACTGCCCGGGCGTCCACCGTGCCCAGCACGGCGAGCGACTCCTCGAGAAAGGACTCGGAGAAGGTGTTCAACGTAGGGAGCTTTCCGGCGACCCCTCGATCATGTGACGATGATACAGATTGAATTGGCCCGCTCGGGGAGACGTTCGGCCAGAATGTGGCGATGGGCCCGGTTGCGCTCTTCGACCTCGACAACACGCTCGTCGACCGCGCCGCAGCGTTCCGGACCTGGGCGGCAAGGTTCGCCTCCGAGCGACACCTGGGCGAGGCCGGGGTGGCCTGGCTCTGCGCCGCGGACGAGGACGGCTTCGCACGGCGGGAGGTGCTCTTCGATGCGGCACGGCGCCAGTTCAATCTTGCCGAGTCCACGGAGGACCTGGTCCTCGGCTACCGGCGCACCTATCCCGCCGGCTTCCGCCCTGCTCCCGCCGTCAGCCACGCCCTGGGCTCGCTGCGCCACGCCGGCTGGCGGATCGGGGTGGTCACCAACGGGCCGCCCACGCAGCGCGAGAAGCTCGCTCGGGCCGGGCTCGAGCATCTCGTCGACGCCGTGTGCGTCTCGGACGAGATCGGAGCGAGCAAGCCGGATGCCGGGATTTTCGAAGAGGCCATACTTCGGTGTAGCGCCGTAGGCACGCCGCCGGGATCGGTCGTCATGGTGGGCGACACCCCCGAGCCCGACATCGGAGGCGGTCGCGGCATGGGGTTCCGGACGATCTGGCTTCACCGCGGCCGGAGATGGCCCCGGACCGACTACCGACCCGACCTGTCCGCAACGTCGGTGGTCGAGGCGGTCGACCTGCTCCTCACCGGGTTCCGCTGGGCGGGGGACGCCCCTGACCCGATGGGGTCCGGATCCGACGTTCACTGACTGCCGTCTCCGCCACTGCGGCACTCGAGATCCTTGCCAGTCGCGTGACGGCGACCGTCGGCGGGCCACCCGACCCCGTCAGGCAGCCACGCCGATGGGATGCTCGGCCAGCCGGAGCTTGGCCTCCAATACCCGCGCCATGACCGGCCAAGGCAGCAACCGCTCAGCCGCGTTGGTGCGGTGGACCCGGAGGGACCGCAGGGTCTTGGCCCGGTACAGGTCGGTCCAGCCTGCGCCGAAGCCCGGCCAGCGAGGCTCGAAGCCGGCGGCACCGAGGGCGCGCGCCAACGTCTCCGGCTCGAAGAAGGAGATGTGCACCTCGGGGATCACGTAACGCCATTTCGACAGGTTCCGCCGGAAGGGGCGGGCATTGCCAGTGGTCGCGAAGAGCACGCCGCCGGGCTTCATCAACGCTCGGATCCGCCGGAGCTCGCCGATCGGGTCGACCGAGTGCTCAAGGACCTCGATGGCCGTGACCACCTCGAACCACTCTCGCCGGCCGTTCAGCTCCTCCGACCGCAGGTACGGCACCGCGTGCTCCCGGAGGCGCTCTTCGCTCCACCCCTGCTCGAACCCGACCACACGGGAGAACCCCTGGGCCCGCAGGAACTGGACGAGGCCGCCGGTGCCACACCCGTAGTCCAGCCACGCGGTGGTGGGCTCCAGGCGAGTGAGGGTCCGGACGCGGCCCAGGACACCACGCCACTCGTAGCGCTGCGTCGCCGTCGCCGGCTCGGAGAGCGCCGTGAGGTAGGCGACGTGGGGGTCAGCCCCACGGCCTTCGTAGTAGTCGTCGTTGTAGATCGCCTCGTAGTCCAGCCAGGGGTCGGTCACGCAGGCGAACCCGCAGCCGGGGCACCGGCCGAGCGTGAACGAGCGCTGGGCGTGTTCGCCGTAGCGGGTGCCTACGACCTGTACCAGCCGATCACAGACACGGCAGACCACACCACGCCTCTACCCAACCGAGCTGCCGATGACACCGTCACCACACGACTGTCCGGGGCGCCACGGCCGCCTACAGGTCGGCCACTGAAGCCGCCAGCCCGTCCAGGATGTCGGCCTCGGACACCAGGCACTCGTCCGCCGCCAGGCGCGCCATGACCTCACGCAGGACCAGCACCCCGCCCACGATCACGTCCTCCCGGCCCGGGACCATCCCCACCCGTCGCGCCCGGGCCGACGAGGGTTCGCCAGCCAGCTCGTCGCACCACCGGCGGACGGCGTCCGCCGTGAGCACCGAGTGGTGGAGCTGCTCGCGGTCGTAGGCCACCACCCCCTGCTCCAGCGCCGAGAGGGTGGACACGGTGCCGGCCAGGCCTACCAGCGGGCGCCCGGCGGCCTCAGCCAACGCGGGGACCGCCGCCACGGCCCGCTCGAGCTCGGCGTCCACGGCGCCCACGGCGGCGGCCAGCTCGTCGCCCACCGGCGGGTCGTGGTGCAGGTAGCGCTCGGTCAACCGTACGCAGCCCAGGTCCATTGAGGCCACGCGCACGCGGCCGCCCTCCTCGGTGATGAGCTCGGTGGACCCCCCGCCGATGTCCACCACCACGCCGCCGGACGTGGGAGGCAGCTCGGCCGTGGCCCCGGCGTAGGCCAGGGCCCCCTCTTCCTCGCCCGACAGCAGCTCGGCCGGAACGCCCACGGCCTCGGCCGCGGCGTCCAGGAATTCCCGGCCGTTGACGGCGTCCCGGACGGCGGAGGTGGCCACCATCCGGACCCTTCCCGCCCCGAGGCCGTCCATCGTGGCCCGGAACTCCCGGAGCACGGCCACCGTCCGCTCGATGGCGTCCACGTCGAGCTTGTGGGTGGCGTCCACGCCCTTCCCCAGCCGGGTGACCCGCATGAGCCGGGCCAGCGGCTCCCCGCTCGCGCCCACCACCAGGAGGCGGGTGGAGTTGGTGCCGCAGTCGATCGCCGCCACGGGGGCCTGGTGCCGGTCCGCCACGGATCCGGCATAGCACAGGCATCGGGCGCGGCAACCGCCGGGTCCCGATCCCGGCCGGCACACCGGGCCCGGCCCCGGAGGGCCGACGGCTCCTTCCAGTGGTGGCCGCCCTCGTCCAGTGGCACGAGGGCCACGAGGCCGCACGTCAGCAGGCGCACGGGCAGGTGGTCCCGGCCCACGCCTACCTCGAGAGCTATGCGGTCCTCACCCGGCTGCCCGGTCCCGAGCGCCTGGATCCCCGCACCGCCCGGGAGCTGCTCGCCGCGTGGTTCCCGCCCGAGCGCGTCGTGCCACCACCGGCGGACGCCGTGGTGGGCCTCGTGGAGCGGATGTCGGCGGCCGGCATCGCCGGCGGTGCGGCCTGCGACGCGCTCGTCGCGCTCACCGCCGCGGCCCACGGTCACGAGCTGCGCACGCGCGACCGCCGCGCCGAGCGCACCTACCAGCGGCTCGGCGTGGCCTACCGGCTCGTCGGGTAAGGACCGGCCGAGGTGGGCGTCCCGGTCGCACCCGGCTCAGGTACTGGCGCCTGGCGCGAGCACCGGCAGTCCCGCCGCTCTCGTGCTGTCCGCGAGCTCGGCGTCGTAGGTGATGACCTGGTCGGCACCGACCCTGAGCGCGACCGCCAGGTGGATGGCGTCGTTGGACCGCAGCGGCGCGTGCGTTCCGGCGGCCAGCATGTCCCCGCGCGTGAGGTCGACCAGGTTCACCGCGTCCAGGACGGCCCGGACGGCGTCCACGGGGACGTCTTCCGGGTGGCGCCCCGCAGCGCAGTGCAGCTCGGTGTGCAACAACCACGACGAGACCAGCCGCAGCCCGGCGGAGGCTGCCAGCTCCGCGGCCAGTGCGTGGGACTCCGGCTCGTCCACCACGAGCTTCATGGCCGCCGAGGCGTCCAGGTAGGCGGTCGTCACCAGCGGCCGCGGGCATCGGCCACGATCGCCCCACTGCCTGCGGCAGCCTTCCGCCGCACGATGGACGCCAACGTGGAAGGCGGGAGGCGCGCCGGTCGTACCTGCCCTCGGGCGACGAGCCCGGCGAGCGCGTCAGTGCTGGGCGGCACGATCAGCGCGGCAACCTGGCCGTGGTTGGTGACCTGGATCGTCTCCCCTTGGGCCACCTGACGGAGGATCCTGCCGCTCTCGTTCCGCATCTCCCGATGCGTCACCGTTCTCATGTAGCACACTGTAGCATACCGGTGCGCGGTGGGCCATGCCCGCGTGCCAACGACTGCCTCGTTGTGGGCATCGGTGGGTACCGCCGATCAACTGGCCCGCGCCACGGGCTCGATGCCCTCCAGGGCGGCGCCCAGACGGTCCTTCTCCACTTTCAGGTCGTAGTGCGCCTGAAGGTTCATCCAGAACCCGTCGCTCATCCGGAGGTAGCGCGACAGGCGGAGCGCCGTATCGGGCCCGGTGGCGTCCCAGCGGGAGCAGAGCCGGTACTGAAGGCCGAACGCGCGGATCCTACGGCGACCGGTCGATCCCGAGCTCGCCGGCCACCCACGCCCCTACGGGGTCCGGGCCGCCGGCCAGCCACCAGGCCAGGTGGGCGTGGAGGCACTTCACCCCCTGGCGAGTCCCGCCCACCCCGCCGCTCGGGCGGGGACCCCCGTGGCCCGGGGGCAGCAGCGCGTCCCGCTCGGCGGCGTAGCGCTCGTGGGCGGCGGCCACGGCGGTGGGGTCCACCGCCGCCTCGGCCGCCCGCACGCCGCCGGTCGACTCGAGCCGGCTCACCGCCTGGCGGAGGTCGGGGTCCACGAGCCAGTAGCGGGTGGGCATGGGGGTGCCGTCGCGGAGGACCGGCGCGTTGGCGATGACCGAGGGCCGCCCGTCGGCCTGCCGCACCACCACCTCGTAGTCGCCGGCCGGTTCCCGCCCGAGCAGCTCGGCCACGGCGCGCCGGTCCTCGTCAGCGGGAGGGCGGGACGGGCCCGGGGCCGGCCGGGGCCCCGAGCCGCCGGTCAACGCCAGAACTCGAGCGTCTGGGCGATGCGGCCCACGAGGCTGGTGGACCCGCTGCCGCCGCTGCCGGAGGACGGGGCGCTCGCCCGCCCCCCGCCGGAGCCGGCCGCCGCGGCGGCGCCCGTGCTGTCGGTGCCGCCCCTGCCGCCGTTCGTGCCGGTGGTGGCCGCGGACCCGCTGCCATGCCCGCCGGAGGCCGTGGCCGACCCGTCGGCGCCCGGGGGCAGCTCGGACTTCCCGGACGGCAGCACGGGCGCCTGGAGCCCGGGGTCGCCCTCGTAGGAGCCGCCGGCGCCGCCGGACGCCGGGAGGACCTCGTAGGCCTGCTGCCCCGGGTCCACGAACTGGTACTGCTCACGGGCGATCCGGGCCACCTCGGACGGGTTGCCGAGGCGGTGCTCCTCGCCGTGGAGCGCGGCGTCCTCGGCGCGCACCTTGGCCAACTGCGCCGTAGTGCCCGCCAGCTCCTGGTGCTGGTGGTAGAGGGCGGACGCCGGGAACCATGCCGCCACCACGAGCGCCGAGACCACCACCGAGCCCGCCAGCAGCAGCCGGTCCCGGCGGCGGCGGGCGGCGCGCCGCCTCGCCGCCCGGCTCTGGGTGGGGCCACCCGGCGGGCGGGTGCGGTAGACGCTAGGCACCGCGGCCTCCCGCACCCGCGAGGGCGCCACGGCCGCCGAAGGAGGCCGACTCGCCCAGGTCCTCCTCGATGCGCAGGAGCTGGTTGTACTTGGCCACGCGGTCGGACCGGCAGGGCGCACCGGCCTTGATCTGGCCGGCGTTGACCGCCACCGCCAGGTCGGCGATGGTGGTGTCCTCCGTCTCGCCCGAGCGGTGGGAGATCACCGTCCGGTAGGACGACCGGGTGGCCAGGGCCACGGCGTCCAGGGTCTCGGTCAGGGTGCCGATCTGGTTGAGCTTCACCAGCACGGCGTTGGCCACGCTCTCCCGGATGCCCCGCTCGATCAGCGCCACGTTGGTCACGAAGACGTCGTCCCCCACGAGCTGGACGCGGTCGCCCAGGGCCTCGGTGAGGCGGGCCCAGCCGTCCCAGTCGTCCTCGGCCATGCCGTCCTCGATCGAGACGATCGGGTACCGGTCCACCAGGCCGGCCCAGTAGTCCACCAGCTCCGCCGGGCTGAGGGTGCGGCCCTCGCCGGCCAGCACGTAGGACCCGTCCTGCCACAGCTCGCTGGTGGCCGGGTCGAGCGCCACGGCGATCTCCTCGCCGGGGACCCGCCCCGCCGCCTCGATCGCCTCCACCAGCACCTTCACCGCCTCCTCGTTGTCGGGCAGGTCCGGGGCGAAGCCGCCCTCGTCGCCCACGCCGGTGGAGAGCCCCCGCCGGGTGAGCACCTCCCGCAGGGCGTGGTAGGTCTCGCTCCCCCACCGCAGCGCCTCGCCGTAGGAGGCGGCGCCCACCGGCATCAGCATGTACTCCTGGAAGTCCACGGAGTTGCCGGCGTGCACGCCGCCGTTCACCACGTTGAACTGCGGGACCGGCAGCACGTGGGCGTTGGCACCGCCGATCGACCGGTAGAGGGGCAGCTCGAGCTCGGCGGCCGCCGCCCGGGCCACGGCCAGGGAGGTCGCCACCACGGCGTTGGCGCCCAACCGCCCCTTGTCCGGCGTGCCGTCCAGGTCGACCATGGCGAAGTCGACGCCCCGCTGGTCCAGGGCGTCGAGCCCGGCCAGGGCCTCGCCCACCTCGCCGTTGACGTTGGCCACCGCGCGCTGCACGCCCTTGCCGCCGAACCGGTCGCCGCCGTCGCGCAGCTCCACCGCCTCGTGGACGCCGGTAGAGGCGCCCGACGGCGCGATGGCGCGTCCGCGGGAGCCGGAGTCCAGGACCACCTCCACCTCGACCGTCGGGTTGCCCCGCGAGTCGAGGACCTCACGACCGACCACGTACTCGATGGTGCTCACGTGCTGACTCCCTCGGCGCCGTCCCTGGCGAGCGCTGGCGGACCAGGCTACCCCCCGAGCACTCCCAGTAGGGGCCATCGACCCTGCGTAGCCCGCCTGCCCGGCCCGGCGCTCCCGCGACGGCGGCCGACGTCCCTGTCGGCGAAGACCGTTCGCGCCGACGCGGTCAGACGGAGCTCAGCTCGTGCTGAGAAACGCTGACTGTCGAGGCACGGCAACCGTCAGCGACCGCGTCGGATCCAGCGGCCGTACGATCTTATCCTGTAAAGGAACGAATACAGCTATTTGGGTGCTACTATGTACCCCGTGAGGATCGAGGACCATGTACTACGTGAGCTGCATCGAGCGGCGGCTGACGCCGGCCGGCGCGGCGTCTCCGTGCCCTCGTCCGACCTCGATGCCGTGACCAGGCGCGTCGATAGTCGCGAGGTGGCACAAAAGGCCATCGGGCGCTTGGTCCGGGCCGGCCGAGTCGTACGGGTTCGCAAGGACCTCCTGGTGCTGCCGGAGACCACCGGCCTGCTCGGAGTCGACATGGTGGACCTGATCGACGCCATCGCGCCCCAGCCCTACCTCATCACGGGCGGTCGAGCGCTCGAGCACTACCAACTCACCGACCAGCACTTCTTCGGGGTCGTCGTGCTCGTCCCTGGACACATGAAGAAGCTCTCGTACCGGGGCCAGTTCACGTCGTTCTTCCGCACCCATGTCACGCACATCTGGGGGTGGGGGGAGGGCGTCCGCCCACAGCTCGCCACCCCGGAGCGGGCCATCGTCGACGCCCTGAACCATCCGCGCTACGGCGTCTCACTGGCCATGGCATTGGACGCCCTCCTCCTCGCCGCCTCGAGGGATCCCGGATTCCTGGACCGGCTGCTCGCCACGGTGGTGCGCTACCACTCACCTGCAGCCGCCCGGCGCGTTGGCCTGGTAATGGAGCGCTTCTTCGGAGCGGATACCGCCGCTCCCTACCGCGAGCTCATCGGCGCCAACCGAGCTCCGGTACTGATGCGAACCAGCGGGACCGGCACCGGCCCGGTCGACACCTCCTGGCGCGTGGTGGTGAACGCTCTTCTGGAGCCAGAGCGGGCACCAGCGTGACGGCCACTCGCCCTCAGCGACTCTGGGGCGGGACCAGTCATCTGGTCGAGCTGCTCGAGGCGATGCCCGGGGGCATCGACCTTGCCGTCCGCGACTTCGCGCTCATCACCCTTACCAGCCAATTGGCCGTCAGCTTTCCCGAGCAGCTGGTCTTCAAGGGTGGCTTTGTCCTGCGACACGTGCACGGACTCCTGCGCTTCAGCAAGGACGTCGATGCCATCCGGTACGAACCGCCCGGGCACAAGCTCGACGCGGAGGAGGTCGCCGACGCCATCCGGCAGGCCGGCATCCACGACGTCGTCCGGTTCTCGCCGAACGAACCGGCAACGGACTCGGCCCGTAGTCTCGACTTCGACAACGTCCACGTCATCGGCGAGCCGTTCCCGAACAGCTCCGTGCAAATCGAGATCAGCTACCGCGAGGCGGTCGTCGACCCTCCGGTTCGCGAGCTCGTCGGTTCGCCTTTCTACAGCGAGTTCGAGGTGCTGGCGATGGCCGTCGAGGAGATGGCCGCGGAGAAGCTGCGGACGCTTGCCCAGCGGCTCCGCCCGACCGATCTCGCGGATCTGGCGGTGATGATGCGGCACGAGACGACCGAGGACGCGAACATCGCGCGCCTGGCCGCCGTGAAGTTCGAGCTGGTGGCCAGGGGGCAGGCGAACCGGGTCGACCGTATCGAGCGGAACCTCGAGGAGATGGCCGGCACCTACGACGACGTGGTGCCGGCGTTGTTCCCTGGAGCCCCTTCGTACCGTGAGGCGATGGAGATCGTCTGGCCTCGCATCAAACCGCTGGTCCCGTAGAGGCCGGGGCGGCCTCCCCGGGCTCAGGTACCGCGTAGGCCGAGGAGCTCGCGCAGGCGCGAGACGTCGTAGGAGACGGCGCCTTCGGGAACGGCCATCCGCTCGTACTCGTGGAGCAGCGCCAGGAGGTCCTCCCGGCGGGTGGGGTCGTCGGCCGCCTGGCGCGGGGTGAGGCCGCCGAGGGCGGGGACCGGCTCGTCGAGCCGCGCCGCGTCCTCGATCGTCTCGCGGGTCTCCTCGACCACGTCGAGCGGGCCGAGCGCCCCGGCCACGGTCTCCTTCACGCGCCCGAAGCGGACCTCGCTGTTCGCCCACAGCGCGAGGGTCTCGCCCTCGATCGACGCGTTGGCGCGCACCACCTCCCGGCCGTCGCGCTCGAGCATCTGCGCCCACTGCCCCTCCTCCTGGCGCGCCAGCTCGTCGGCGACCGCGAAGGCGCCTTCCTCCTCGTCGAGGAGCGCCATGAGCGGGCCGCGCTGCTCCATCGTCACCGGCACGATCCCCCCCACGATCTGGTAACCGGTCCCGTCGAAGACCGGGTGGGCGAACACGAGGTCACCGTCCCGCAGCGACCGTGACCCCGAGCGCTCGACCATGTCCACGACGTCGCCGCTGCGCAGGTCCCGCAGGTCCAGGCCCACGCCCTCCCGGACCCGGCCGACCTCGTGGACCGAGGGGCCGCGCAGGGACCACTGCGCAACGAGGTTGGCCTCTTCCACCGGCAGCAGTGGCCCGCGCTGGGCCAGGAAGTCCGTGACCGCGCCGTCGGCGAACAGCACGAGCGACGCGGCGACGTCCAGGTCGACCGCGTGCTCGATCGAGGGGGCCCGCGGCCGTGTCCCCCCGAGGACGAACGCCATGGTGAGCACGGTGTCCATCGGGCCGAACCGCTCGAGCCACCAGCGCATCTTCTCCCACAGCCACCGGACCCGGCGCTCCAGCGGCGGGCTCGCCACGCCGGCGGGCCGGGCGAGGCAGCACTGCTTGTACTTGCGACCCGAGCCGCACGGGCAGGGCTCGTTGCGCCCCACGTGGGCCGGCGGGCCGGCCTGGTCCGAAAGCTGCCGCAAGAAGGCCACCCGTATGCCGTCGTCGTCCCCGGCCCTCTCGAGCAGGCGCGCCGCCTCGGCCGCGTCCCCCCGGTCGCTCGCGTACCACGTCCTCGTGGTCGGGCGCACCGGGATCGTCGGCGCCGTCATCGTCTCCGGCCGCCTCGGGGTGCTCGGCACGGACGAGGAGCGACCGGTCCTCGGGGTCCGAGGGGTCCAGCGCGTCGAGGTCGATCCCCTCCCACGTCCCGCGCCGGGTAGGGAACAACCACGCCCGCCGGTCGGCGAGCGGGCTCCGGCCGGGAGGCAGGCGAGCCCGCCGCGGGGACGTCCCGTCCCTCTGGACCGGGCCCACCCTTCCGGATCGGGCTCAGCCCCACAGCGCACAGATCGGGACGGCGCCCACGCGGTCACCGAGCCCGAACGACCGGGGGCCGGTATGGAAGACGACCCCGCGGGCAAAGCGGCCGTCGAGGCGGTCGCGGAGCCAGAACAGGTGCCGGGCGTCGTCACGCGTGGGCGACGCCGACGCCTTGACCTCGATCGCCACCACGCGGCCCCCGCCGAGCCCGCGCACGGGGCCGTCGAGCGGGGAGGAACAGAACGGGCGACGGTCTGCCGGATTGACATTTCGACACTATGCTGGGGCCATGGCACGAGAAGCCCGCTCACACTTCGTCACGCTCTCGCACAGTCGCGGGTCGCTCACCCTGCCCGCCGAGGTCCGCCACCGTCACCGGCTGGACCAGCCGGGAGCGCAGGTCGAGATCGTCGAGCGCGGCGACGGCGTGATCGAGTTGCACCCGCTCCTGCCGCACCGCGCTGACCAGGCATGGTTCTGGACCGAACGCTGGCAGGCGATGGAACAGGAGGCCCAGGACGACATCGCCGCCGGCCGCACCGAGACGTTCGACGATGCGGAAGATTTCCTGGCCGACCTCGAGCGTGAAGCCCGCGAGCGCGGGCTGGCTTGAAGTTCCAGCAGACCGAGAGGTTCGTCGCTGACCGCCGGCGGCTCACGGACGAGGAGTTCCGCCGCTTCCGGCAGGTGGTACAGGACGACTTCATCCCGACGGCCGAACGACACGTCGGCGATCCCGGCTCGTCGTGGCCTGCCCGGTTACGGGTCAAGTCGGTGCAGGGCGCCCGTGGCGTATGGGAGATGACCTGGAGCTTCGCCGGCCCCGACGGCCGGGCGACGTTCGAGTGGGTCCAGATCGACCATGAACAGGCAATTCGCTGGCGCCGCGTCGGCAGCCACGCCATCTTCACCGATCCGTAGGGCGGCCTGCGGCCAGCACCGCGGCCACAAGTCCCCACGGCCTCGAACAGCGGTGCCCTAGCATCGCCGCATGCTCGTCCTGCACGCCCTGTGGGACCACCGCGGCGACGGCGTGCTGGTGCTCTGGGCCGAGGACGGGGAC
>JBOGGH010000001.1:0-33430 GCA_050743905.1 Acidimicrobiales bacterium | reverse complement strand
GCGCTGCACTACTCAATGTCGGCGTCCCATGGTCGAAGGCCCCAGAAACCGCCGCGTAGAGGCTATGAGCACCTGACCTTCGGGTTCTGGACCCGAAGGTCTGTCATGTAGCGCCTTTCGAATGCGCCGGCATCGGCCGTTGAGCTTGCCGATCGTGGCAGCGAGACCGCTGGATCAAGCACTCGGCGGGCACACTCAAGACCTGGGAAGCGGAATGCCGAGGATCGGGAGGTCAATGACGCTATTGGCTGCTTCCTCGGTCCGTATCCACTGCCACAGCTCATCGATGGCCGCAGTGATCCCGGGGACCTCCTTGTCGGTCAACGGCGTATCGGAATGTGCGAATACGGGAGAAAGTATGGATGCGACCTTCCGTCGCCAATCCGCATCCACGCAAAACCCAAGACCATGCTTGTCTTTGAGATCCATACACGCCACCGCCGACGGGCAAGCATTGATCGGAATACGCCATTCAGGTGAGCCGTAGCAGCCAACGTGCTTACCATCGGCAAACTGGAAGAGAACATGCTCGAAGATGGCGAGCTGCTGTCGCAGCCGCACGCGATTGTCAGCCACCACCTTCCTCTCGCCAGCGAACGGTTGACCAAGGTGGACGATTACCCATGCGAAGTGATCTTCCATCTCGATCGCACATACCGCAGCCTCCGTATGATCTCTCAGCGCCAGCGGCATCGACAGGGCGCGTTCCAGGTTCTTAGCAATTACTGCGAGGTTGCGAACCGAGGTATCGAGCAACTCGCGCTCGACCATGTCGTGGAGGAGGTTCGCTACGCCACCACGCTCTCGCGCGTAGTCCGACGCCTGTTGTGCGTTCTCCTCGTGGACAATGATCATTCGCTCGAGGAGCAACCCGGTGGATTCCAGCATTGTCGAGAGCGACGGAATCCCGAGGCCAGTGAGATACTGATCCATGCTTCGGCTGATGGGCACGGAACGATCAAAACGATGATGGTCGTGGAGCATTTGCCAGAACAGCCGGCCGCAGGAGACGCGGCGGTCCTTGAGAATTGCAACGCATGCCTGGAACGAGTCGCTGATCCCCCGCCCTTCGAGATCAAGGATGCGGCTGTCGTAGAAGCAGGAAACGAAGAGTGGTGGGAGGAACTGGAAGGCCGTCGCGATATCGATCGATTCGATTGGAAGATCGTGTTGAGAGGCGTAGGCCCAGATCGGCCAGGTATAGATGAGGCTGTCAGCTCCGCGAGGAATCATGAAGCGACGATCAGCCTGTTCGACGGCGACGAGATGCATCTGCTCGACGAGCCAGGCCCAGGCCTCAAAGATCTGCTTTGGCCCAACTGGCAGCCAGAACTGTCCATCTAGCCCAGCCAGGTTCACCAGCAACCCGCGGGGGTCCAGGTGGGCCGAGGTGACTTCACGCACTGAGCGGCGTTCGATTACGTACCAGTCTGGGCGCCACGCGTCCCAGTTGCGATTCAGGCGGTCGAGACGCCCCCAGTAGTCCGTCCCGTCGCTTTCACTCAGGTCCTCTCGATTCGCTGCGAACTCGATCGGCGATTTGACAAGCGCGTTTGAGAGCGCCTTGACGCAGGCGCGTCGGAAGGAGGAGAGAAGGATGCCGATGGGGGTCGCTGAGTATTGGACGTAGTGCGCCCACTCGTGGTGGTAAGTCGCATCGAGGGGGATTTCACGAGGATCGGCACCTGGGGGCGCCTTCAAGCGGATGACCTGGTCTGCACACCTGGTCTCCCCCAATATGCGCAATGGAGTCGCCAGAAGGCCGACATCGATGGCATTGTCAAAGGACGGCTCACCCACCGACATACAGTCCCTGATCGCTGACGCGACCTTCGAGCATCGGGATCTGTTCGTAGGAACTGAAGTCTCGAACGAGTTTGGTCGTGCGCTCGTACAGGGAACCCACCGAGGCCACCTGGACTCCCTGTTCACGGTCGTGCTGCATCAGGCTGGTCAGGAAGTGCGTGAAGATGCCGTGTCCGAACTCGTCGCTTTCCAGGGCGGACTGGTTGGGTCCACATGCTGACAGGACGATGACGCCTTCACCGACGTCGGCGCTTCCGCCCGCTGCGAGCGCGACTGCGGAGTGGAGCGAGTGCCCCGCGACCGCTTCGGCGCGGGTGATATTCGGACCGTCGATGCCACGGTTCCGCATCCCGGGAGCGGTGGTTCGCGAGCTTCCTGCCAGGCAACAATCGAGGATGAAAATGACATGACGAGCGGCAATGCGCTGAAGCAAGGTAGGGACTTCGTAGCGCAACGACAGGCTCGTCGAATAGAGGCTGTTGATCTCGGCATCGGAAGGCAGGAGGTACGCGTCCGCGTGGTTGATGTCGGCGCCTGGTGGAAGCTCACGAGCCCCATGGCCGGCGAAGTAGACCGCAACGTTGTCCGATGGCCGCGACGTGGCGAGCCATTCTCCTAGCGCGTTGCGAACTGCCTTGAGCGTCGCGTTCCCGTCGACCAGGAGGCGTGCATCGAGCCGATCGGGATCCCGACCAGACGTGGCGACGCTGAAGAACGCGGTGGCGTCAGCTACGGCCCACTGAAGGTTCGGGATCAAGGGATCCGAGAAGTCGTCGACACCGACCGCGAGGACGAACGACGTTCCGTCCTCCCGCGCAGCTACCATCGTTCGGTCCAGAAGGTGTCGTAGATCGCAAGAGCGACCCCCAGCCCCCCAGGAGCCGGCAGGGCGTAGAACTGCGGCTTCGCCCCAGCCCACCCAGCATCAGTGCGGGCCATCCGGTCAATGATGCGATTCGCTAGGTCCGCACTATCTCCGGATTGTTGGGAGGCGACGTTCAAGACCATCGCGATGACACGCTCGCGGTTGCGCTCATCGCTCAGGTACGTTTCGGAGAACTTACGGTGCTCGTCCTCCGTTGCGAAGAGGGAGCCCGGATAGCCCTCGGCATGCTCGACGAGCTGGTCGTATTTCACGAAGCAGAGGACACAGTCGAGCCCGGGTTCGTGGCCGCACCGCTCGTCGGCGGTCCTTGCGAGCGCGGCAAGGGCTCGATGGGCACCCCCCACCTGGGGATCGTCGAACGGGGTCGTGGTCGGGTCCGTAGCGGGAGCCTAGTTCGCCCCTCGGTCGCCCGGTCCTCCCGCGTCCACTAGCCAGGTGAGGTCAGCCAGTTGTTCCTGGGCGTTGATCGGCTCGAAGTCCAGAAAGTCGCGGGTGAGTGCCGCTCTCCAGGTGAGGTCAGCGAAGTTGACAACGGAGACGCCGCCGTAGACGTCGGTGCTTGCAAGACCGAGTTCTGCCATCCCTGGGTTGTCGATCTTGTCAACCCAGGCAGCGCTCATCTGCGCTATCTCACCGGCTGACAAGCGCGGGACTCGACCTGGTACGAGGGTGCCCTTCACCTCGATCGCAACAACGACGTCGCCGGGGGCGAGCAGCACCAGATCGACGCCGTGCCAGCCCGGCCCGGTCATGTGCCATAGGGGGGACCATCCCAGGGGTTCAAGAAGCACCTCAATGACGGATTCGGCAATATGGCCGGTCACTCCTGCGATGGTGGCCCGTTCGCGTCTCGTCAGGTCGCCCAGTCCCGAGCGCCAGCCGCGGACAAAGAGCAGATCGCGCGTTACACCCGTATCGATACATGAGGCCACGACGCTTGCGGGGAATCCGTAGGCGGCGCATCGCCGAAGGGGCGACGGTGGCACCTGGCCCGATCAACCCTCGAAGACCGGACCAAGCCGGCCGCGGAAGTAACGCTCGATCTCTCGCTCCAGACCTGGCTGCCCGGTGACGAAGGTGTGGTCCCTGTCGAGGTGCTCGCACATCCAGGATTTGATGCCCGCTGCATCCAGTTGTGTGATCCCGAGGTACGGCCATAGCACCCGTTCGGCGAGCAGGCTCTTGGCCAGGTTGGAGCCCGCGGAGCCGGGAAGGTAGTGCTGGGAGCAGAAGCGGGCGGCGCTGTTGGCGCCGACCTTCCCGACCTTGAGCACCCGGTTCGGACCAGCTGGGCAGGTCGTCCCGTAGTCGGCACTCAAGGAGAATACGTAGACGGCGGTGCTCTCGGCTCGTAGTCGCGACGGCGGACGGTGGGGTGCCGGCAGGTGCTCGTGACTGATGAGGACGGTTTCGCTCAGCAGCCCGACCCTCTTGGCTGCCTCCTGAAACTCATCGAGCATCCGAGGTCCATCGATCATCGCCCCACTCTGGCACGATGCCATCGCCGACTACGGATGCGGCCTTCCAGGAGCACTGGGCGGCAAGCTATCTCCCATGGAACTGCTCGTTGGCGGTGGTCGAATCGATCGGACCCTCAGCGACCCAGACGTCCTCCTCGACGCCTATCGAACTGACGACGGACTGCGCTACCTCGGCTACCGGCCGATCGCCGATCCCAACGTTCTCGTGCCGGACGACTTGGCGGTCACGATCCTGATCAACTCTCGGGTCGGACCGGCCGCCTTCAAGAGCATCCAAGATCGCGGTCATGAGCTCGATCTTGCCCAGGTGCCCTCGACCCCACTGCAGGAGAGCACCCCGCAGGTTCGGGATCTCGTGGCTCAGACGATCGCCGCCGTCACCTCCTGGCCCGGCTTCGCCGCGTCGGTCGCCACGAAGGTGCTGCACAAGAAGCGGCCCGTCTTGATCCCCATCTTGGACAATGAGGCGATCTTCGGTGCCTACATGAATCCCCAGTGGCCTGAGGCCAAGGCCTCGCAGGACAGCGTCTATTCCTTCTCTCGCATCCGCGAGGCCGTTGAGTGGGTCTACGTCGACCTCACCCGCTCTGAGAACACCAGCGCTTGGGATGCGCTGACCGCCAAGGCTCCCGAACGATCGAGAATCGAGATCTTCGACATGATCTGGTGGATGCACTTCCGCTCCCTTCAGCCGGTGGCCCCGGCGCGGCCGCTGTAGCCAGCCGCTACTTCCCTGACCTCGGCGCTACGCGAAATGTGGACCCGCGCGTGAGACGACGAGTCAGAGGTCCGGGCAGTAGTGAGCGAGCAGCGTCCTGGTCAGCTGCTCACCACGCATGCTGATGGAGTCGATCGACGCGTCGGGCATCTTGCGGAAGTTCGTCGGGTACTGCCGGACAGCGTCGGACGGCACGAGGTCGGGTACCGGGACCGGCAACCTTGCGTCGGCCATGCCGAGGTACGCGTGGACGAATCCCTGTATTCGGCCAGCGGCAGCAGCTTCGTGTAGTCGTCCACGAGCTGCGTCTTGGGATCTTTTGTGGACGACGTCGAAGCTGCGCTTCAGACGGGCAGCTGCGAAGTGGCCGGCCGCCAGCGGTAGTTTTCCACGGCCGGCATCGCATGCGATGACGTAGTCGACGTCGTAGGTGTGCGCCGTGTGTGCTGGGGACCGTCCGGGTTCGAGGACGCTGAGGCCGAGGTTGTCATAGATCCCTCCGTCAGTCAGCAGGAGTGCTTGTCGTTCGCTCGGTTCGTCAGGATGGGAGCGGAAGTTGTAGGAGCGCTCCACTGCTGGGAGCAGGAGAGGAAAGGCTCCGCTCGCCGCGACAGCTTCGGCAACGCGTACTGGTTCCACGATCGTTCCGTATGCCGAGCAGGAACTTCGGAGGCTGCCGAATCGCATTGCGTTACTGGTGCGGAGGTCGGTGGCCGTGATCACGGCCGCGAGGTCGTTGTGGGCGATATTGGCCATCGTCTTGTCGCCCAGCCCTCGGTTGGAGAGGACCGCGGTAAGAGCGTCCGTCCGATTCGCAGATCTCAGGTGTGGCGTGGATTTTCTCGGCGTAAGGAGTACGCGAGCTGCATCCGCGAGGTTGCGTGCGGCGGTGTCTGGTCTGAGCGCCCGGGCCGCCATCTCAAGCTGCATTCCGTGTCTCAGTAGCTCTACTACCGACGCGTCGAAGGTCTCGAATTCAGCCGGCCCGTACGCATAGAGGGAGGTGAGGACGCTGCCTCCGCTGATGCCTGAGATGACCCGGACGTGTCGGAGGAGGTCTTGGTCGTGCAGGGCACGGAGGCAGCCGAGCCCGAAGCACGCCGCACGGAATCCTCCGCCTGAGATTGCCAGGCCGATTCGTGGTTGAGTCATCTTGCCCTCATCAAGTGTCGGCGACGCCAGGGCCAGACTCGCAGCCGACGCCTTTTGGTCGCTGCGCGAGGTCGAGAGGTCCATCCGCCCGGCCACGCGGAGGTTTGATGGCTTTGTGGTACCGGTGGTGCTTTTCGTGGCCCTTTCGTGTCCGCTCGGGTCACCAGTTGTCCGAAGATGTCGGGGGGCTGGCCGGACGTCACCCATCTGGTCCAGGTGGCGTCATCACCGCCGATGATCACGATCAGCGCTCTGCTCGGGCCGTTCGCTAGCGGGGTTACCAGACTTCGCATCCCGTATTCGTCGGTTTCGCTGGGTTTGGCCTCGCCGTACGGGTGGCTATGCCACATTCCTACGAACGTCGTCAGCCGCCCGCTGCGGTTTCGGTGGTAGGCGACGAGTTCGTTGACGCCCTCGACGCCGTGGTCGAAGTGAACGGCGGAGAGGAGGCTGTCGGGCGGCGGCCCGGAGACGTCGTCGATCCAGATGCAGCGGCACGCGTCGTCGATTTGGCCGAGCAGGAGGCCGCCGGTCTCGATGTTGGGGCCACGGAGACGGGCGCCTCGTCGGACCTCTGCTCGCATGCGGGAAAGGGCTGGGTGGCTGATCCGAATCTCGTAGTCGCTGGAGTTGTTGCGAGAGACGGCGTCGTTCGGCCATCCGAACCAGTCGGTTCCAGGTAGCGACGAGTTCTGCACCTCCGGGAGCCGAACGATGCCCGCGACCATGGGTTCGGCTGTCGGGGCGGGACCGTCACTCGTCAAGGCTCGGAGCCCTGCATCGAAGAGGTGCCCGGCCAGGGCCGAGAGATCAGCGGCTGATCCGGTGAAGGTAGGAGATGAGCAGCCCGGCTCGGGTTGGAAGGTCGCGCTTCGAGACTCAGCGGGGAATAGGTCCGCTGCGACGTCTGCGAGCCGTCCGGAGTGGTGCGTTCGGCCGGCAAGGGCCAGTCGTCGCATCACCTCTCGGGGGCCGCCAGTTGCGTCGCGCTTGGTGACCAGGACTATGCCGCGTCGGGCATCGTGGCCTATCGCGACCGACATGATCGGCGGCCAGGTCTCGCCGTGCTGGTTTCGGCGGAGTTCGATGAGGGCTGCCACCGTGTTGTTGGCCGTGGCGTCGATGACCAGATCAACGTTGGGCGCACCTGCGCCGTCGGCGAGGAGGACCGCCTCAGCGCTGCCTGTTGCGGGCTGCACGGGCTGGTCGCTTCGTATCCTGTTGAGCCGACTGCTGAGGGCGACGGCCTTGTTGACGCCGATGTCGTCGTCGGTGTAGGGCTGGCGCACCAAGATGCCCGGCGTGACGATGTCCTCGTCGATCACCCAGACGGCTGCCGCCCCGCCACGGACACAGAATTCGGCGATGGGACCGCCGAGTGCTCCGCAACCGATGACGATGATACGGCGACCCCGGATCCACGAGGCGCTGCTGTTGGTGTCGCGTCGGATGGTGACCTCGGCTCGGTCCTCCAGTACTCGTACCCATGAGGTTTCAGTGTTTGCGATCCAGTCTGGGAGCAGTTTTTCGGCCAGTTCACCGAGGTGGGCAAGAGCCGCGTGGTCGGAGTTGGCGAAGATCACGTTCTCGGTGATGAGGCGGCCGACGTCGTTGAAGCGCCAGCACACCAGATGCTGTCTGAGGGCTGCTTCTTGCATGCGCCGAGACGGGGTGCCGACCAGGAGATCGACAGGGGGAGGGTTGATTGGTCCGCTGCCTGCTCGGTGGCGAGCGAGTTCATAGTTGACGGCGGCGACTTCTCCGACGGCGTCGAAGAGCTCGTTACGTGGGAGCCCGAAGGTCTCCAGGGCCGCGATAAGGGCGGCTGCCTGCTTGGGGTACTCGAAGCTCATCTCGGCGTTGCAAAGGACAGCGAGGACGCCGGCCACGGGCTTGCCATCGCGGACGGATGGGACTTGTCCGGCAGTGAAGCGTTGCAACCATTCCCGTCGATCCACCCACTCGATGAGATCTCGACGGCCTTCTGAGTGGTCGACCGTCAGGCCGACCACGAGGCGGGCGCCGGGGTTGGCCTCTTGGGTCTGCGCCGACCGGAGGGACGAGTTGCCGCGAGTCGTGGTACTGGTGGTAGGGGCGCGGTCGCCAAGGTCGGCGCGGATGACGATGACGCCATGAGTAGCCGAGGTGTAGGCGACTGGTGGATGGAGTGGCTGATCGTCGGGATCGAGTTCGCCGAGGGCCGCTTGATGTAGCCATTCGCTGAGTCGTTGTATCAGCCCGAACATTCCGTCGGCCGGATCCCACTCGATCGACGGGGCGGCGTAGAGACAGAGTTGGCAGCACCACTGCACGTGCGGGATCCCGGCCCAGCGGTGGTGAGGCACAACGATGGTGGGTATCGAGAACGGGAAATCTGGAGCAACGTAGATGGCGAACCGCTCCCGCCGCCGTAGGGCCAGTCCTCCCTCGGCGGTCGGCGTCCCCGAGCAGTCGAGCGATATCTCCGCCTTGAGCAGATCTCCGACAACCGTGGGCTCGGCGGGGATGTCGATGCTCCCATCGGAGGAGGCGACAAGGTGTCGAAGTTGGTCGAGGGCGAGACGCTGACCGGTGGTCAGCGACAGGTTCATGGCTGGCCGAAGCCGACCGGTTGTTGAGGTGCCGCTTCGTCGCCTCTTGCCGTGGTGACAGCTCGGCGGACCTCTTCGAGGCCGCCGCCTTGCGGCTTCGTTTGTCGCTTTCTGCGACTCGCTATGTAGGTGGCAGGCAGGGCTGCGAGCACCCCTACGCCGCCGGCTACGAGTGCGCCGCGGGCATCGGCCGACTTGGTGACGGCCTCAGCAGCTTCCTCTTCCAACTCGAGGATGCAGAATCCATCACCGTCGATACCGAACACGATCGGGCGCGGAGCGTCCGCATCTGGGTATTCGCCAGTGCAGACGAGCGAGTCCGCGATCTCCTCGTAGCGGGCCTGTGCCAAGAGGTGAGGTGGGTTGTCCCCCGTCTTGTTGCTGTCGGGGAATTCGTCACTGCTCACGACAACGGTTGCAGAGCCCGCCTCGTGACGTTCGAGCTTGTCGAGGAGATCTTGCTTGAGGACCTCGGTGCCGTCCTCGGTCACGTACATGACCTTCTTGGAGCAGTGGTGGGGCGCGAGGAGGACCTCCCAGGTGAGCCGTTCGGGTCGGTCGTTGTCCTCGCTGTAATCGAAGATCTTCGTGATCGTCTCGTAGGCCAGATCTCCGAGCAGCAACGCATGGCCCTCGTCGCCCTCGTCGGTCTTGAGCGTGACTTGGATCGCCAGGGAGGTGTCGTTCCGCTCAGCAGCGCAGTCGTCCTTGAAGGGTGCGTGGATGAACGCCTCGAAGCGATCCGAGACATCCTCTCCATCGACGATCGCCACGGCGTCGCCCGGGTGGCTGAGGTATTCGGCGGGCAGGTCGTGGTAGGAGAACGTGTCCTGATCCGTGTCGTATCCGACGACACGAATCCGGTTGCCCGACGCGGGTTCCTTGCCGTCGGCGACAGCGGCCAGGGTGGCGTCTACCCGGCGGAGCACTTCCTCATGGAATGCTTTGGCGTCGTCGCAGAGTTCGACGTCGTGGTCCGTGTACTCCCGCCACAAGCGTGGCGTGGCCCATAGTTCGCCGATGGTCACCTTGTCGAGGAGGTCGGCGAACCCGAGGCAGTGGTCCTTGTCGGCGTGAGTCAGGATGAAGGCGGCCAGGTACGGCGCCCCGTCACGTTCGGGGAGTACCTCGACGAGATGGTCGACCACGGCGGCAACGATGGCGCCGTCGTTATCGGCCATGGCCATGTCGTGGATGTCGACTTGGATGACGTGGTCGTCGTCGATGACAACCGTGGTGCTGTCGCCGGTGCCGACGGGCCAGAAGACGAGGCCTTGTGCGGGGAGCTGGGTACTGGTCATTGTCGTTGATCTCCGATCCGTTTCGTGCGCCTCGAGGCCTACGCGGCGGCCTTGAGGATCAGTTCTTTGAGTTGGTTGACGCCGGGGTCGGTGTTGTTGACCCGGTTGGTGCCCTTGTCGCGGTCGTGGATGACGGCGTTGCCTTCCCACTCGGGGGCGGTGCGTGCCCAGTTGTAGGCGCCGACGCCTCTGGCGAACTTGGCCGCCCAGTTGTCGGGGTCGGCGGCGATCAGTTCTCCCGCAGCGGAGGAAAGAGCTCTCCATCCGAGGCCGTGGGGGAAGAGGTATTCGTCACGTAGGTCGCCTGGCGTGATCTCGTCGCTGGTGACTCGATCCCAGTGCTCAGAGAAGGGGTCGATGATGTCTTCCCACGCGGCGGTGATCTGGGCGACCGCTTCGTCGAAGTGCTTGGGCGCCAGGTAGCTCCGTTGGTCGTTCTTGTCCTCACCGGCGAAGCCCTCGACGAGATCCCGGCATCCCTGCACCAAGGTGTTGAGGGTGATGACGTTGGCCGAACTCTTGGGCAGCGAGTTGGTCCGCAGGTTGAGCCGCTCCCGGAACAGCGATACCCGGGGGGCAACAGCCTTGGCCAGGAGTGCCATGGGGTCCCGGCTCTCATAGCCAAGGGCAAGCGTCTTGCTGATGGGCTTGGCGTTGAGGTTCAGGTCCGAGAAGAGTTGACGGACCTGGTCGGCGGACTCGTAGGGCAAGAAGACGACGGGCAGCTCCTCCTTGGAGAGACTGGGTTCGCTTTTCATGGCATCGAACTCGGCGTAGAGACGGTGCTGGCCGTCGGCGGGGAACAACATGACGTCGCCGCTCATGTGGAGCCAGCCCTGTCGGATCCTGCCGGGGTGACGGCCTCGTTCGGCCCGCTCGAAGGCGTAGTCGTACTCCCCGTCGTCCTCCTCGTCGCCCAGGTCTCCGAGGACCGCTGGCCGGTCGAGCGACCGAGGCAGGATCATAAGGGTCACGGCGGAGAAGAAGTGGTCGTCCACGGTAGTCAGGTACTCGACGAGGTCGCCGATCCGGCGCCGGGCGATGCTCCGCTGCATCTGCTCGTCTTCATCGAGGTCCCCGAGGTCCTCGGGGAACTTGACGATGTGCTCCAGTTCACCCACGGGCACGCTTCCGGTGAAGTAGCGGTGCTTGCCTTGGTGACCCTCGGTCACAGCGATCGTGTACATGTCTTCCTCCTTACGGTGGTCCAGCGATACTCTCTGGCACCTCAGCGATGTTCACCCGATGTCGAGCGATGTTTCAGTGCCTTCGAGAAGTACTGTATCGACTCGAAGGTCACTTGAACACCCATCGAAGGTGTTTTTTCTGAAAAATATCTCTGGCCTGCGCCGGAAGACCGCCGCCTCAGCCTCTGACCAGCGTCCGCGCCCCTCGGCGCTCGCTGGCGGCACGCCCCCCGGGGGGGGCGGCCGGAGAGCTCGGCGCAAACTCCATGGGACTCCTTGACGTCCGGCTTCAGAATCATGGTCACACCCTCGCGCTACGAATAACAGTAGTGTGATTCGAGTGGGTGACGACACCGCCGAAAACTGCAGAGGTGGCCGCACAGCGACCAACGCAGTTTTGACCTGCGCCCTGGTGCAAAGGTAGGACGTCGACCCCAACGACCCAGATCGGAGGAGTGGACGTGAGCGACCAACCAGCGGTGATCCTGCTCAGTGGAGGTCTTGACTCAACGACCGTCTTGGCCATCGCCAAGGACGAGGGCTTCCGCCCATATGCGCTGAGCTTCCGTTACGGCCAGCGCCACGAAGTGGAGCTCGCGGCGGCGCGGCGGGTAGCGGACGCCATGGGGGCCGCCGGCCACGTCGTGGCTGACATTGACCTTCGGGCATTCGGCGGATCAGCCCTGACCGCAGACATCGCCGTCCCTCACCACCAGAGCGTGGACGACCTCGATGAGGGGATCCCGGTGACCTACGTACCGGCCCGCAACACGATCTTCCTGTCCTTCGCTCTGGCCTGGGCGGAGACGCTGGAAGCCAGCGACATCTTCATCGGGGTGAACGCGCTCGACTACTCCGGCTACCCCGACTGCCGGCCCGAGTACATCGCGGCGTATGAGTCGATGGCCAACCTGGCCACCAAGGCAGGGGTCGAGGGCCACCAGCACCTGCGGATCCACACCCCCCTGATCGACCTGACCAAGGCGCAGATCATCCAGCGCGGGGTCGAACTCGGGGTCGACTACGGGCTGACCCACAGCTGCTACGACCCGGACAGCGACGGTCGGCCGTGTGGGACTTGCGACTCGTGCCTGCTCCGACAGAAGGGCTTCGCTGAGGTCGGGATGGAGGACCCGGCGCTCGCCACGACCCGCGGCTGATGTACCTGGTCAAGGAGATCTACTACACCCTCCAAGGTGAGGGTGCTCAGGTAGGCCGCCCCGCCGTCTTCTGCCGCTTCTCCCGCTGCAACCTGTGGACCGGCCGGGAGGCGCAACGTTCGAAGGCCATCTGCCAGTTCTGCGACACCGACTTCGTCGGGACTGACGGCCCCGGCGGCGGGCGGTTCAAAACTCCCGAAGACCTGTCCCACGCGGTCGCCGCCGCCTGGGCTGGCGATGTCGGCGGTGAGGCCCAGCCATACGTGGTGTGCACCGGCGGCGAACCCCTCCTGCAATTGGACGAGGCCGCAGTCGACGCCCTCCATGAGGTCGGCTTCGCGGTCGGAGTCGAGACCAACGGCACGCAGCCGGCTCCCCGAGGGCTCGACTGGATCTGCGTGAGCCCCAAGGCCGGCGCGCCGCTCGTGCTCGATCACGGTCACGAACTCAAGCTGGTCTTCCCTCAAGCGACGGCCACGCCCGACATCTTCGAGCACTTGGGCTTCGAACGGTTCCTGCTGCAACCCATGGACGGCCCGGAACGAGAGAAGAACACCGCGCTCGCCATCGAGTACTGCTTGGCCCACCCGAGATGGCGGCTCAGTCTCCAGACCCACAAGTACACGGGGATCCGCTGATGGATGTCTTTCGCGAGTTCACCTTCGAGGCCGCGCACCGCCTCCCTCACGTTCCCGAGGGCCACAAGTGTTCCCGGCTCCACGGGCACTCCTTCCGGGTGGAGGTGCGGGTCCGAGGTGACATCGATCCGGCGACTGGGATGGTCATCGACTTCGCCGAGATCAAGGCCGCGTTCGCGCCGCTGCTCGATCGGCTCGACCACTACTTCTTGAACGAGGTCGAAGGACTCGACAACCCGACCAGCGAGAACCTGGCCCGCTGGGTCTGGAACCACTTGATCACGGCATTGCCCCAGTTGGCGGAGGTCGTCGTGCGTGAGACGTGCACGTCCGGCGTCGCCTACCGAGGAGAGGGCACGTGACCCTTCCCGACGTGCAAAGCGAGCCAGACATCCGCGGTATCGGCATCGACGAGGTCGGCATCAGCGGTCTGCGCTACCCGGTATCGGTCTTCCACGCCGAGCAGGGGAAGCAAGACACCGTCGCCAACATCTCCCTCTCCGTATCGCTGCCGCCCGAGCAGAAGGGCAGTCACCTCAGCCGGTTCGTCGAGGTCCTCGACGCCCACGCCGGTGAGCTCACTCCCCACTCGATCCCGGCGGTGCTCCAGCACCTACGAGACCGACTCGACGCTCGCAGCGCCAGACTCGTCATGCGGTTCCCATACTTCCTGCGGCGCTCGGCCCCGGTGAGCGGCGCTAGCGCGCTCGTCGACTACACGTGCGGGATCAACGCCTCTATCAACGACGACGGCGTGGAGTTCGCGATCTCGGCCAGTGTGCCGGTGACCAGCGTCTGCCCGTGCAGCAAGGCGATCAGCAATTACGGGGCACACAACCAGCGGGGCATCGTGACGATTCATGCCGTCCCGAGCTGGTCAGACGACGCCGACTCCGTGTGGTTGGAGGATCTCATCGAGACGGCCGAGGCCTCCGGATCGAGCCCCGTGTACCCGCTCCTC
Organism: Acidimicrobiales bacterium; assembly: GCA_050743905.1. Lineage (GTDB taxonomy): Bacteria > Actinomycetota > Acidimicrobiia > Acidimicrobiales > RAAP-2 > JBOGGH01. The sequence goes on along the minus strand of JBOGGH010000001.1, from coordinate 19,549 downwards.
AAGCGCGGCGACGAGCGGCACGTCACGATGGCCGCCTACGACCACCCCGTCTTCGTCGAGGACATGGTCCGAAGCGTCGCGGAGGGCCTGCGCCACGATCCGAGGCTCGTCAGGTTCTCGGTCGAAGCAGTCAACGACGAGAGCATCCACAACCACGCCGCCTTCGCCCGGCTGGCGTGGCCGCCATCACAACCGGAGGCGGCACGTTGGTAGCAAAGCGCGCCGACAGTCGTCGCCCGAAGCGGATACGGGTCGTCGTGACCTGCAGCCATCGCAAGTCGATGGTGGTCCCAGACGCGCTGCATCTGCGTGTCCTCAACCACCTCACTCCCTCAGCCAGGATGAAGACGTGGGTCCGCCGGCTGAACCACAACTCCGCCCCTACGGTTTCCGCAGTAGAGCTCTACGTCGGTGAACACTGGGAGGTGGCCCGCCACCTTTGCGATTCGGACGTCGTCGGCATACCGGTCGAGTTGTGGATCTGCTCCGCCGGATACGGGCTCATTCCAGCCGTTGCCGAACTCCTGCCCTACTCGGCGACGTTCTCCGCCGACAGCCCCGACAGCATCCCCGACGGCAATGCGGGGGCTGCACGATGGTGGGCGGCCCTTCAACGCTGGGACGGCCCAGCCGCTGCGCCCCGGTCGCTCGCCGCGCTCGTCGAGGACGATCCCTCGTCGCGTGTGATCGTCGCCCTCTCGGCCCCGTATGTGCGGGCCTGTCGCCTCGACCTCATCAGCGCGGCCGACTCCGCGCGGCCCGGGCAGTTCAGCGTCGTCTCGGCGGGCACCAAACGTGACGCCGAACTCGCTCCGTACCTGCTGCCGGTTGACGCACGCTTGCAGCATGTCGTTGGCGGGACTCGGCAGGCCCTCAACGTCCGAGCCGTGTCCCACGTCCTAGCTGCTGGTGCCACGAGCCATGCCGACATGGAGGCCTCGCTGACCGCCCTACTAGCCGAGCAGCCACCTGTTCCCCGCTACGAACGGAGACCTGCCTCCGACGCCCAGGTCCGAACGTTCATCCGTCGGCGGCTGCGTGCCGACGACACCGCCACCCATTCTCGGTTGCTCCGCGAGTTCCGGAACTCCGATCTCGCCTGCGAGCAGAGTCGCTTTGCCGCGCTGTTTCGCGCCGAGTCAATCGAGGCCCGATGAGCAAACCGCCAGCGACGCTGACGCTCCGGGCGCTCCGTATCGAGCAAACACCCGGCTGCCCTCTCTACCTCTTCAGCCTGACCGCATCAGAGATCCTCCAGATCGCTGACATCTCACGAGTAAGCCGGGACCAAAGCGGTGACCTCATCGGCTACCAGCGCCCCGAGGTTCGCCAGCACATCCAAGAGATCGTCGACTACCTCGACGGCGACCAGGTGATCTTCCCGAACCCCATCATCGTTGCGCTCCCCTCGACCGTGAAATTCACGTCGGGCCGGGGCCCAACGATCGGAGACGGAGCGACCGCCCAAGGCAAGCTTGAGATCCCGCTCCCGCTCAACGGCGAACCCAAGGCCGGCTGGATCGTCGACGGCCAGCAACGGACCCTCGCCCTCGCCCGCGCCAAGCGGCAGGACCTCTGCGTGCCCGTGAATGCCTTCGTAACCGATTCGATCGACATCCAGCGCGACCAGTTCCTGCGGATTAACAACGCGAAACCCCTCCCCCGAGGACTGGTCACTGAGTTGCTGCCCACGATCAGCAGCCCGCTCCCGGCGCGCCTGGCCCTTCGGCGCATGCCCTCCGCGCTCTGCGACCTCTTCAACTCTGACGAGCAGTCACCCTTCCGAGGGCTAATCAAGCGGTCCTCGACCGACAAGGATCTCCGCCGCCAAGCCGTCGTGACCGACACGAGCATCGTCAAGATGCTCGAAGAGAGCCTCACCTCACCATCAGGCTGCCTGTTCCCGTTCCGGAACATGACCAGCGGCGAGACCGACTTCGCCGGTATCTGGCAAGTCCTGGTCGTCTACTGGTCCGCGGTCCAGGCCACCTTTCCGGAAGCGTGGGGAAAGCCACCCACCCAGAGCCGGCTCATGCACGGCGCCGGCATACGGGCCATGGGGCGACTCATGGACCGCGTCATGGCAACCGTCGACCCCCGCAACAAGGCCGCCGCCGAGCAAGTCCTCGAAGACCTGGCCCTCGTCGCTCCCCACTGCCACTGGACCGCCGGCACGTGGGAAGGGCTGGACATGCGCTGGAACGACATCCAGAACGTGCCCCGACACACCAACGAACTGTCGAGTTACCTCATCCGGATCTACGTGCAAGCCAAGGCGGCACAACGATGAAGATGCAGTTCTTCTTCCCCGACAGCCAGGACCAGATCGATCCGAGCTTCGATTTCACGACCGAGCAACGATCGATCTACCGAGTCCGCCAACGCGACGACCGCTACGCCCACGAAGCACTGACGGCGCCGCCGTTCGACGGGTTCTTGGTCTCCAAGACCATCGTCGATGGGCTCCCGAACTCGGCCGGAAAGTACACGATCGCCCAACGCCAACGCCTCTACCGAGTGGGCATCAGAGACTTCTTCCGACTCGACCAAACGGAAGGCCCCCGCCTAGCCACCATGGGCGACTGCGGCGCCTTCTCCTACGTCCGCGACGACGAGCCGCCCTACCGCCCCGACGACGCCATCGACTTCTACCACGAGTGCGGCTTCGACCTCGGCATCTCCGTCGATCACGTCATCTTGGGCTATGACCCGAGCGCAGATGACGACAGCGACCATCCTCAGAGCCAGGAGTGGCGTGGACGCCAACAGCTCACCTTGGACCTGGCTGCGCAGTTCCTCGATCGCTGCCGAGCCCGGAAGGTGCAGTTCGAGCCGCTCGGGGTGGCGCAGGGCTGGAGCCCGGCGTCGTACACCTTCGCCGTCGACGAGCTCCAAAAGATCGGCTTCCGCCGGATCGCCATGGGTGGCATGGTCCCCCTCAAGACGCACGAAATCATGGCCTGCCTGAAACAGATCAACAAGGTACGCAAGCGCGCCACCCAACTGCACCTGCTCGGCATCACCCGATGCGAGCACGTCGACCTCTTCGCCAAGGCGGGGGTGACCAGCTTCGACTCGACGTCACCGTTCCGTCAGTCCTTCAAAGACGACACCGATAACTACTACGTGCTCGACCGCACCTACACCGCCCTGCGCGTCCCGCAGGTCGACGGCAACCCAAAGCTGCGCGGCCGCATCCGCGCTGGGCAGATACGCCAAGACACCGCCATCAGACTGGAGCGCGACTGCCTCGTTGCCCTGCGGCGCTACGACGCCGGCGAGGTCAAAGCCCAAACCGTCCTCAAGGCGCTCCGGTCCTATGACGAGCTCTGCGACGAAGGTCGCAAGGACCGCAGCGACGCCTACCGCGAGGTCCTCGAAGATCGACCGTGGAAAGCCTGCTCCTGTGGCATCTGCGGCGAAGTAGGCATCGACGTGGCCATGTTCCGAGGATCGGAGCGCAACAAGCGCCGAGGGTTCCACAACCTCTACGTCTTCGGTCAGCGCCTCCAGCGAGAGTTGAACGCCGCATGAGCCCCACCGCCCGCCGCCAGGAACGACTCAGCCGGGCCTCGCGCTCAGCGAAGGAACTGCATCTGCCCGCGCTTGAGGTGCACCAAGGGCCGACCCGCACTCTCTACAGCTTCGCTGTGGACGGCAAGCAACTTCCCCTGTTCGCCACCGTCTCACGCATTCACCGCAACGGCGAAGCAGAGGTCGCCGGCTACCAGCGGCCGGAGGTGCTGTCGCACATCGCGTCGATCCGCCGGTATCTCGAATCCGACGAGCCCATGATCCCCAACGCGCTGGTCATCGCCTTCGACAAACGAGTGACCTTCGAGCGGTCCGAGCCAGGAACGAGACACGGCGACGTCTGCCCCGGCACTCTGGTGATCCCGGTCGATCCCGACTGCGCCGACGAGGACAAGCCCGGCTGGGTAGTGGACGGCCAGCAGCGCTCCGCTGCGATTCGGGAAGCCCGCGTGAAGTCCTTCCCGATCTGCGTTACGGCCTTCATCACCGACTCCGACGCAGAGCAGCGCTCCCAGTTCATCCTGGTCAACTCGACGAAGCCGCTCCCGAAAGGCCTGATCCACGAGCTTCTGCCGACGACGGCCGGCACCCTCCCCCCGGCCTTGCAACTCCGACGCTTTCCGGCGGCCCTGCTCGACCGGTTGAACTACGACCGCGACTCCCCGCTAAAGCGCATGATCCACACCCCTACCAACCCCGACGGAGTGATCAAGGACAACTCAGTCCTGCGCATGATTGAGAACAGTCTCAGTGACGGCGCCCTCTACCACTTCCGCGACCCAGCGACGGGAGAAGGCGATGTCGAGGCCATGCTCAACATCTTGAAGAGCTACTGGTCGGCCGTCGAGGCCACGTTTCCCGATGCGTGGAACCAACCACCCCGCAGATCGAGACTGATGCATGGCGTCGGCATCGTCAGCATGGGCTTCGTCATGGACGCCATCGTCGATCGACACCGACGCACCGGTATCCCCACGCTCAAGGTCTTCACCTCCGAACTGGAGGGAATGGCTGCAGTGTGCCACTGGACGAGCGGATCGTGGATCTTCGGGTCCGATCATCAGCGCCGCTGGAACGATCTGCAGAACACCCCGCGAGACATCCAGCTCCTGACGAACTTCCTACTCGTCGAGTACAAGGCCCACACGTGGGGACCACCCGAGCCAGCTCCGCGGGCATCCAAGCCGACGACATCAAACGCCGCCTCCCGGCGGCGTTGACGGCAAGATCGCCATGGTCGACATCGCTGCCAACGTAGCCTCGTATCTCCGGGACCGAAGCCGAGACGAGCGAGCGGCCTCCTTCGACTACTGCTTCAACTACTTCCAGAGCTACCGACCCCACGACCTCACCACCCTGGCCGAACCAGAGAACCTCGAAGCCTCCTGCCTCCACCTCGGCTACTACCTGGCCAGCTGGGGAATGCTCCGCGGCTCCACCGTGCTCCACACCAAGAGCTACCGCTTCTTCATCCCCGTCATCAAGACGATCGCGGCGGAGCCGGCGGCGATCTGGGACATCGACGTCGACCGGTACGACGATCACACGATCGACGCACTCCTCGACCTGATCGAACGCATCCGCTCAGCCATCACTGCCAAGCCGTCCGGCGACGAACTGGCGAAGATCCCGACGAACACCCTCGTCACCAAAGTCATCCTGGGCGTGTTCGGTTCGGTCCCTGCATTCGACACCTTCTTCTGCCGAGGCCTCCGCTCGGTAACGGGCAAGCCGGTTCGGCTGAACGTACCCACCCTGCTGGCCGTCGCCAACTTCTACAGCGCGAACGCGCGTGCCATCGACCGAGAGCGGGTCCGAACCCTTGACTTCGCCAGCGACCACCTCACCGGCCTCCGGTACCCGAGGGCCAAAGTCATCGACATGGTGTTCCTCATCGAGGGAGGCGGCTCGTGACGGGCCTGGGCTGCAGCCTGGCCCTCCTCGTGTAGCCAACCAGGCCCGGACTCCGGCCTCCTGCCAAAATAGCCTCAAGACCAGCACTTATCCTCTTATCCAACGAGAAAGGCCCGCACGATGACTGACGAGGAGACGGACAGGTTTACCTATACGGGACTCGTGCTTCAGCAGCAGCCCGGTTCACCCACCATGTACCTCCTGACGGTCGATGCCCCCGACCTTCTCGAATGGGCTGACGTACCCAACGCCAAGGCCGACTACATGGCGGGCTACCAGCGGGTCTTCAACAAGGACCGAGCTCAGGAGATCAGCGAGTTCCTGGCCGCCGACCCCAAGAACATCGTGCCCGGTGCCGTCATCGTCACCGCCACTGCAGACGCGGTCTCAGTCGAGGACACCGAAGACCCCGATGTCGTCCGGGTGTCCCTCAGAGTCGAAGGCCGCTCATTCGAGGAGCGCCTCGCCGATATCTACGCGTACTTCACGGCCCGCCTGTCAGACGCCGAACGAGCGAGTATCGACACCGACGTCGACCCCACGTCGCTTGAGGCCGACGAGGAGGAGACGGAGAACGGCGGCATACCCGACTCGTACATCGCGACGCTCACCGCTGAGCTCGCGAGGGCGGTGGAGGACTTCGACTCCTTGACGCCGAAGCGGCAGGCCGCCATCCGCGGTTACGTCGACTCGGTCTCCAAGCCCGGGCTCATCATCGATGGACAGCACCGGGTGTTCGGAGCGAAAGACGTCTCTCAACACGACGTGAGACTGCCAGTGATCCTCCTCCCGGGACTCGAAATGGGCGAGCAGGTCTTCCACTTCTACGTCCTGAACAACAAGGCGAAGCCACTCTCACCCACCGAACTCCGTCGCACCATCAGCACCTCGCTCTCGAACGCCGAGATCGACAAGCTTTGGAAGCGCTTCGAGAACGCTGGCGTGAACCCCGAGGCCACGCGCTGGACTCACAAAATCAACACCGATCCCACCTCGCCATTCAAGGATCTCATCGACTTCGGGCTCGGAGGGTCAGGATTCATCAAGGAGAACGTCGGCTACCAGATCGTTTCGAAGTTCGTCAACATGCCGAGGAAGTATCGGATCCTCTATGCCGATATCCCCGCCTGGCAGCAAGGAAGTGACGAACGACTCACGTACTTCTACGCCTTTTGGTCAGCCATCAAAGAGCGCTACGCCGAGCTGTGGGCCGCGGGTGTCGCCGAAGGGGGGAATCAGTTCTTCTACAAGGCCGCCATGCTCGTGCTCCAGGAATTTATCCTCGACTTCCTCGTCCAGGTGATGAACGTCCGGAAGGTCGAAGGCAAGCCGTCGCCGTTCGCCGACTTCGACGAGTTGAAGCAGTACGTCATGGCGTCGATCGCAGACCTGCCACCAGAGTTCTTCACCACGGAGTGGCAGGAGAAGCAGCTCGACACCTCCGACCGCCGCGCGTTCCTCCGCGGGCAGATCGAGATCGCTGTGCGCAATCAAGGCAAGTTCCTCGGCAACCAGCAACTCTTCAAGAAGTCATGACCGAGCAGGACATCTTGGGATCCCTCGATGTCCTGCTCGACCACCTCGTCATTGGCGCCGCCGCCGAGCAGGATAGCCCCCGATCGATCCAATACGAAACATTCGCCTTCTCGCGCGCCACCTCTGTCCTCCGATCCGATGAGGATGAACGGGTGCGCCGTCGCTTCGAGACGCGACTGCGCCTCGCCCTTCACCTAGCCCCGCTCTCTGCCATCAACTACGAACGGAGTAACCCCTCGCCCAGGTGGCGGTTGATCCGCGAGCACCTCGTCTCCAGCTTCGACCGCGACCGCCGCGAGTGCGAGCCGTTGGCCCGCGAGATCGCAACGTTGTTGGACAACTGGGAACGCACCCGTGACGAGGTCACGGGTCATCGAGCCTTCCTGCTCCATCGCGACGGTCCCTACTGCCAAAACTGTCACGTCGAGTTCGGCACCACACCTACGTCACTCTTGAGCGCTGACCCCTTCAAGCCCTATTTCGAGTCTCCAGAGGAGTTGCTGAGCATCGAGGTCGACCATCGCGAGGCAGTCAGTGGTCTGGGAACGAACGTCGTCGAGAACCTTCAACTCCTCTGCCGCCTCTGCAACGCCGGCAAGGGTGACGGACTCGGAGTCGATGTCCGCCAAGAAGCAAGACACGCCGGCAACACGATCTCCGATGTGCCGGTGGCGCACAGGTACCGGATGCTCTACACGGTGATCGACCGAGACGGCCGACGATGCATGCGTTGCGACGGCGCGTCCGCGGAGCTGACCGTCCGGCTCCTCGTCACTGGAGGCGCCTACGTGCGATCCAATCTGTTCACCGTTTGCTACGACTGCCTATAGAGCATCGGGCTGACTCGTTCTTATACCGCCTCACTTACCCTCGGGGCGCCGTCTCGGCATGGCCTTCTTATCTAGCGCGGTGGCTCATAACGCGACGGAAGAAACGTGCTGGTCAGCGGCCTGTGTATACGCAAGAAGGCGCGAAAAACGCCCGTACTTGGTGGCGGGGGGAGTGTCGGTCACGCAAGTCCGTCCTCCATCTGGACGCAATGCCCCTGCTCGGGGATCTCGTTATGTAGGTGCACACCCTCGTGCACACCCTTCTGCACACCTCGAAGGTTGATGGCGACAAACCTGCCGATCCGACAAACTCCGATCGGTACCCAATGGGTATCCAATGAGTATGCCAGGAGACCGACGTGCTGCCGACAGAAGACTTGGCGCCTGGGCCTCCCGGTGCCCCAGGGTCCATCGTAGGGTGACCGCACCTGACGGGAACCCTGACCCGGGTCCGGTTGGTCATGACTCGCTGGCAAACATCCACACCGGGTCGAGCCCGAGGCGCAAGGCAATCTCCTCGGCCGTCCCCAGGGTGATGTTGCGCTCCCCGCGCTCGATGGCGCCGACGTAGCTGAAGTGGTAGCCGGTCAAGAAGCCGAACTCGACCTGGTTGAGCCCGAGGCGCAGCCGGTGCGCCCGCAGGGCGCGCCCGAACGCGGCAGGGAGGATACCGGGGATCCCGCTCGACCTAGACACCGGGCGGAGGCTCCGGCGTCGAGCGGGTGAGCGTCCAGCCGCCACGCAGATCCGGCACTACCTCCAACAAGGCGGCTTGTGACCCGACGACGGACAGGTCGATGCCCACCGACGGCTCGACGTCAGGCATCCCGGCCGGGCCATCGTCGGCAAAGAGGGAGACGCCAGTGGGCTCGGCGCCCTCTGCCCGCGGCAACCGAAGATTCAGTTCGGCCCGGCCGTCAACGACCGACAGGGTGATGAGATCTCGACCACTGCCGTCCCTGACGGCCAGGGCGGGTACCCGGAGCGTGCCATCGGCGGCGATGTACGACGCGAGCACGGCCAGTGCCTCCCTCTGGCCTGTGGGCCGGCGGCTGCCCCGGCCACGACTGCCGGGCCGGCGCTTGGCAGTCGGGCCAGGGCGTCGTCCCCCCTCCGGCCGGGATCGAGCTGTCTCATCCGGCGACCGACCGCCTCCGGTACCGGGATCTGTGTAGCGCTGCCTCATCCTTCTGTCCTCCCCTCGCAACGGTCCATGCCCGCAGAGCACTGGTGTACTGCTCTAGAGTATCAGAATCTCGTGTTACAGCAAGTTTACATTGCTCTAGGGATATAGCAACCTCCACCAGACTCGGCTGAACTTGTGGCGCCATGCCGCCGCGCGACCGCCACCCGCTTGCCGTCGAGTTCGGTCACCGGGTCAGGGTGAGACGAGTTGAACGCCGACTATCCCGGGCGCAGCTCGGCGGGCTGCTCGGCGTGACCGAGCAGCGCATCGGGAAGATCGAGCGTGGTGACGGGATCACCGACCTGCAAACGGTCGTCGCGCTCCAAGAAGCCCTGGACTGTCCGTGGGACGACCTGCTCCGGGGCCTTGCCACCCACCGGGACCCGACCGTCTAGCGACGAGTCGGGCCGTCAACCCTCGTGGGTGCGATCCCAGCCTTCGCCAGAACGTCTGGCTTCACGCCAGCCGCCCGCCAGCGGCGTAACCGATGACCCGAACCCGTCGCTTCAAGGATCGCAGGAGAGCGGGCTCGCTACGCGTGGATCAGCCTTCAGTCGATGACCTCTACAGCGATACCAAGCTCACCGGCGGCTCTGCTGACCACCCGGCCGACGTTGGCCTCCAAGCCGAAACACAACCGGTTCCCGTAGGCCAGACCCGCCGCCAGGGTCTCGGCAATCAGCCACCCGGTCCCCCCGTAGCGGGCGGCGATCACAGCCGCCTCGTCCAGGAGGGGACGAGGGTCGAGAACTCCGAACACTTCGGGATGGGGATAGCGGACGCTCTCACGACTGGATGGATGCAGCCCGCTGAGGATGTCCGACAACCGCCCCCGCCGAGAGCCGTGGAGCGCTTGGAGCAACCGCCAATGGCGACTGGTCGGCAACACCAGCTCATCGTCAGGGAGTCCTGCCGGCCACCTGCCGCCGGTCACGCGGACCGCCAGGTACTCGTCGATAACGATCACCGTGGATCAGTCAGTCGTCGGTGTCGGTACCAGCGTCAGTATCGCCTCCACCGAGCAACGGGTCCGCGGCACTGACCGCGTCGAGTGCTGCCTGGAACTCATCCACGAGGTCCCCAGTGGTCAGCCGGCGGAAAATCTCGCGGTCAGCTTCGGTGACCCGCGGATCGCCGGCCCGACGGCGCCGTCGGCGCTCTTCCAGCAGCTCCTCGCCGATGCTCATGCTCCCTAGTTTGCCACCTCCCCGGCAGCCGTGACACCGATGGCCCCCTCCCTCACTGCCCCACCGCCCGGCCAGCCCCGCCGCCGGAGGCGGCCAGGATCCCCGGCCCGGACGCGCGTGCCCCGGATGATGGCCAAGAACCTGGTGTGAGTGCCAGCACACACGACCTGTGCCACCGGGAGTATATGGGAGCATACGAAGGCCGGTGGTACCGCAACCTGGATGACTGGCACCCTGTCGTATTCGTGAGTGACATATTCACTTGCGGGATGACCTGGCTCCAGGTGGCGGCGTGTGCTGCTCCCGAAAATTTAGATCAGTAGGTCGTTGAGACGAGTGAACAACGCCTCGAATCGGTCCTTAGTCGTGTCGTCGATCTCATCCACAAGCGTGCCCGGGTTCCGCAAGAGATAGTTGGCGGGCTGGAAGTGGTCGAACTTCTTGCCGCGCTCAACTTCGACCCGCTTCACGATACGTACACCCTTGGGTAGCTTGGTTTTGGCGTACTTCCCCACGCCGCTCGCGTCGAGCAGCTTCAGGTACCATCCCACATCGAACATGTCTTCAATGTCCGCCTCGCTCGTCTGAGTTATGTCCGTAAGGGGAACCAACTTGTTCTTGTCAAGGAGCCCACGCGTAACCAGACTATCTATCCGCTGGTTACCCCCTCCTGCTACGTCGATAAGAACGGTGATATTGAGATCGCTGCCCCCCAACAATGAGATGAAGGTGGGGATCTTCTCGATGCCACCCGCCGGGGTGAGAGTCCATCGCGGATTGAGCGACGTACGCCTGGCCGACCGCAACACATCGCTCATGATAGTGAGGTAGATCAGGTCGGCCGGTCCTTCTACCAGTAGCTGATCGGCGCCGATGATCAAGGTCTGGGCCATATCGACGCCGAGCGCGGCAAGCAGCGGGAACACCGTATCCGGTCGCGCTTCCCAGATCTTCTCGCTGACGACGGTCCCAATATTGTCCACGTCTTCGACCGTCCGGCAGCGTTCCAGCTTCGTCGGCTCAACCATGAACAACGAGTGAGTCGAGTAGATGACCTGGTGCGAGGGAGCCAGCCGGTCGTCGATGTACCGGAGCAGGTCGCCCTGGGCCTTCGCGTGCAGGTTCAAGCCGGGTTCGTCCAGCAGGATGATGCGGCGATCCTCGTCGGCGTACTCCGAAAACGCAGCCAAGAACGAGAAGAACCAAATGAAGCCCTTGGATCGCTGATTCATGTTCAGGGTTACCTGGTGGCGATCATTCCGGACCCGTACCTGCAAGAACGGTTCCGGCGACCGCGCGGGGCTCGCTTCGACCGGTCGGAACTCAATGTCAAGTTCTACTCGCAACCCATCGTTCTGAGTCCAGTACTCGAACAACTCTGACGTGAGTTCGTTGCCCGCCGCTTCCAAGGCCGCCTTGCGCTCCTCGTACTTCTCGGCGGTGAACTCCTCCGTTTCAACTCCAGCGAGCCTCAAGAGCGAAAGCGCCGTGCGCTCTCCCGCTTCTAGCTCATTCTCGTCGGTGCCTTGGAGCTTCTCGATACTAACGACACCGGGCAGGATGCTGTAATCATCGAAGTATTGGAACCGAGGCAAACACTCCCAAAGAAATCTGCGTATCTCCGCATGCAAATCACGGTCATCCAACTCAGTAGCGAGGGTAGTCGTTGCCTCGGTCGCACCCTCGGCCTTCAGAGCCGCGACAACTGCATCACGGTTTGCTCCCTTGTATTTAGCGGCGTCCAGGCCATTCTGTTCCAAGACGTACCGAAGCGCTGCCGCTTCGTCGATGTCGACGTCGACCGCGACTGTCTTGGCCCCATACGACTTGCCAATGGTTATCAACGAGCCCGTCACCACATTCGCTCCAAACTTCTGCGCAATAGCGGCACGGTCTTCGTCATCAAGCTCGAACGTCAGATTAATGGGCTGCGTGGTCTGTATGGTTTTCCGATCTCGCGCCCGGTAACGGCGCGGGTAGTCACGCAGCTCATCGAAGGTCGTGGGGTAACCCGCGGGGATCGGGTCGGCCCGGTACATGGCCTCCAACACGGCGGTCTTGCCAGACTCGTTCTTGCCAACGAGGGCGGTCACGGACTCGTCAACCTTGATTGGCGTCGAGTCCGTCACGCTCTTGAACTTCATTACATGTGCTGAAACCAGGCGCATCGCACACTCCTGTGCCATTGAACGGACAAACGGATGTACGTCAGTGTGACCTCGGCCTCATCGGATCGCAAGCGACTTACCGCCGTCCGACCGTCGGCGAATGGCGGCACACGGGACGCCATAGCTGTACCGGGCAGTAAGCAGCCCGGAGACGACAACCGGGCTACTGGCACCCGGCAGCAAGATAGGTGATCCGTATATCGGATCACGAAGTTCCGCAGCGCCCTCCGCCCCGGCCCCGACCGTTACACGGTGTCGCCACGCCTCCGTCGTGGCGTCGCTGCGCTGGGCCGAGGGACGGGAGCACCGATGACCGACGAGATGAAGGAGCCGGGTTCACCGACGTGGGCCGGGGGCCGGATGGCTCGCCACCCATCCGGGCGGCACCGCCAGGTGGGGGTCCGCCTCTCTGATGCTGAGCTGGACGAGCTGCGATACCGGGCCGAGGATGCCGGTGTCTCGCCGCAGCGGTACTTGATGGAAGCGGCGTTGGGTGGAGGAACGGCGACCGCGGCCGCCCGGCGGCGACGGGTGGATGAGTTCGGCTTCTTGACGAGACAGCTCGTGAGATTGGGGACGAACGTCAACCAGCTCGCCAAGGTCGCCAACAGCACGGGCCAGGTGCCGACCGGCACCAGCCGGGCACTGGCCGCGATCGAACGCCTGGTCGCCCAGTTGGCAGCCGCCACCGACCGCCTGACCGGAGCCTTCGGACGGCCCGCACCATGATCGCCAAGATCAGTCGAGGCGACGATATCTCGGGTCTGGTCCGCTACCTCATGGGGCCGGGCCGGGAGAACGAGCACACGAACCAGCGGGTCGTCGCCAGTTGCGACACCGTGGACGTGCGCTGCGGGGTACGGCTCGACCGAGAGGAGGTCGCCACCCTCGGCCGGCGGCTCGACGCGCCGCGCGCCGACTTCGACCGGGTGGTGACCGGGGGCCACGTGTGGCATCTCTCCCTGTCCAACCGGGCCGACGACCGGCCGCTCAGCGACCAGCAGTGGGCCGAGATCGCCCGAGGGGCAATGGAGGCGATGGGGTTCACCGAGGCGTCGGGCAAGCCGCCCTGCCGATGGGTGGCCGTTGCCCACGGTCCGTCGGCCGAGGGCCACGAGCACATCCACCTCGCCGTCTCACTCGTGCGAGAGGACGGCACCGTGGCATCGAACTGGCGCGACCGGGTCAAGCTGTCTCGGTACTGCGCCGAAGTGGAGCGCCGATATGGGCTCATCTCGGTCCACCAGCCGGGCTGCGGGTTGCCCGGCGTGACCAGGGCCGAGCAGGAGCGAGCGCGCCGGGAAGGCCGGACCGAGCCGGACCGTACCCGCCTCTCCCGGGTCGTCCGGGCGGCGGCGGTGGCGGCGGAGTCAGAAGCCGAGTTCGTCCGGCGCCTCCGGCGCTCCGGCGTCCTTCCACGACCCCGCTACGCCGAGGGCGGCCGGGACCGCGTGGTGGGGTACTCGGTGGCGCTCACGCCGGGGAGGGGTGGCAAGCCCGTATGGTTCGGCGGCGGGAAGTTGGCAGCCGACCTGACGTTGCCCCGGCTCCGGGAGTTCTGGGAGTCGTCCCCGGCGGAGATTGCCGCCGCGGTGGCCGAGTGGCGAGGCACCGCCCGGACGCCGGCACATGCCCGGGAGCGCGTCGTCGCCGGCCCCCGGCGCTGGCAGGTGGCCGCGTCGGCGGTCGAGGACACCTACCGCCGCCTGATGACTCCACCCCTCGACGATCCCGCCCTGTGGGCCGGCACCGCCCGTGAAGCGGCCGGCGTCCTCGCTGCCTGGTCGCTCCGCCTGGAAGCCGACCGCCCCGGTCCCCTCGGCCGGGCAGCCGACGCGCTGGCCCGATCGGCACAGACGCCTCGGGCGGGACCACGGGCGAGCCGCGCCGCGGTCCCCGCTCTGCGAGGGGTGGCTGGGATCGTGATCCAAGCGTTGTTAGCCAAGGACAGCACCGAGGGCTGGGTGGCGCTGCTCGGACAGCTCACCTTGCTGGCCCGCACCATCGCCAGGGTCCACGGCGCCCAGGGCGATCGGTGGCAGGCCGAGCGACTGGCGACGCTGGCTGTCGATGATCTGCGCCACCTCCAGGACCGGTTTCGCGAAGTCGCGATTGGCGATCTCGTGCCGAACGAGACCATCGGTGCAACGGCCGGCCGGCCATCGACTCGGCCGTTGGTACGCCCCACCGAGCAAGCCGAGACGGCTCACCGCCGCCAGCTCGCGCATGATGATGGCCTCGAACGTTAGGGCCGGTCCCCGCGGAATCTCCTACACAAGCGACGACAGTGGAGCACCATGACGACAAAGGAGCCCCGGAGACGGCGGCAACGAATGCTGCGCGAGGCGTCAGATTTCACCGCGCTGGTCGCGGTGGTACGGGCCGCACCCGGCGACCTTGAGGCTGTGGTCGAAGACCTGGCCGACGACGCTGCGGAAAGCGGCATCGAGGCAGTGATCCCTGGGTCCACCGGCGCCCGAGAGATCCTCTACGGGGTGTCGGTCTGGGGCTATCGCTCGGAAGAGGAACTTCGGGGCCTCCTTGCAGCACGCTTCCCCAACGAACCCTCCATCCTTATTTTCGACCCCCTGGTCCTCGGTGATGCTGGGTTCCCCGTGCTACCGACCGGCAGCAATGAGATGCACTTCGACGTGCAACTCGTCTCGGGGCGGACTGGGGAGGA
Organism: Acidimicrobiales bacterium; assembly: GCA_050743905.1. Taxonomy (GTDB): domain Bacteria; phylum Actinomycetota; class Acidimicrobiia; order Acidimicrobiales; family RAAP-2; genus JBOGGH01. The sequence continues at coordinate 4,511 of JBOGGH010000001.1, read as the reverse complement.
AGCCGGGCACGAGGCAACCCCCGATGAGCTCCGGGCCGCCGCCGAGCGCCTCGTGGCGCTCCGGCGCGAGCTGCGAGACAATCCGGCGTATCCTGGGGTATAGATGGAGGACAGGAGGGCGCCTGATGGCCACCACCACGAAAATCCGCTCAACCCAGGTGGATGACCGTGTGCTGAGGGCTCGATCTGCGCACCGCCCCTACGCCACGGCTCAGGCGTTGGGGGTCGATATCGTGACGAGCCCCAACCTGGTAGACGACGATGACCTCATCTACGCCCGGCTCGCCCGCGCCGCGGACCCCGTTGCGGTCTACCCCGGCAAGGTCGTGACCTTCGGGAAGCACGGTGCCAGATGGCGAGGGCGAGTCGTCGCCTGGGACTTTGAGTTGTCGGACGACGACCCCACTGTCCTCATCGAATTCCGCGAAGCCCTGCGCTCCTGACCCGCTGCGATTCGGCCTGTGCGAGCAGGCCCCCACCTACCCTGTGGCGGAGCAGGGCTACGGGTTGCCCCACAGAAACCTCGGCGACGACTGCCCCTACTCGGTGCTCTGGGAGATGGCGGTCTCTGAGTGAGGAAGGATTCTGGCCATGGCTTCGAGAGACGTCTTCATCTGCCACGCAAGCGCCGACAAGAAGACAGTCGTCGAGCCGTTGGCGAGCGCCCTGTCCCGCAGGTCGGTGAGTTGCTGGGTCGACCAAGCCGAGATCAAAGCAGGCGAGAGCATCATCGACGCCATCGAGGACGGCATCCGCCTCTCCACCTTCGTCGTGGTTATCGTGACTGAGCCCTTCTTGGACAGACCATGGCCGCGCAAGGAAATGAATGCGGCATTTGCCCGAGAAGTTCGCCTCAATAGCACCGTCATCATTCCCGTCCTGGACGTCAGCCAGGAGCGGTGGGAGGAGAGCGCTCCTCTCCAAGCGGACAAGAAGTGCCTGGCGTGGTCGGACGGCGTGGAAGCTGTTGCCGACGGGATCGCCAAGCGGTTCGACCGCACTCCTGCCATCGACTGGGCGCACAACCACCCCGAGCGGTGGGTCGGGCTCGTCTGGCTTCGGGTCAACGCGCCGGACATGGCCGACGGAGACTCACTGGATCTGACCCTGAGGTGGGGTCCATACCTACGCCGTTTGACGTATACGCGCACGAACGACGGCCCGAGGTCGTTTGTCCACCACAAGACCAACGCTGACAGCGTGACTCTCCATGTCCATTGCAGCCATCCGGCCATTGTCACGTTCGGCACCGGAGCTGCCCCCGATCCTGTGCCAAACGCCGAAAACATCGACGAGTGGTGGACCCGAGCAGCCGGGATCGAAGTGAACACCCCTTCCGTCCCAGCCAACCTACCCTTGCCGGGCGGTCGTCGTGAGCTTGCCGAGATCCTGGACGAGGAACTTCCTGATCCGCGGTTCGAGCAGGCTGACCGGCTGCTCCTTGCCGACTTCTGTCGACGCCTGCCGTCTACGTCCAGGCCGATCACCACGCTTCGAGATCACGACTTGGCAGTACCGTTCCGAATGGAGTGGTTCACGCCCCTCTACGACTTCCTCGGGGTGTGGGACAACGCCGAGCACCAATTTCACGATGGACCGATCGAAGCTGCGTGCCAACTTTTTCTGTCCCAAGCGAGTGAATTTTGCCATCGTCTGAGCGTTGAGTCTGGATCAGAGCCCGGCGGGTGGCAGGCCGTGGTGCCTGTCGATCACCGTGACACCTTCCGTATGGGGGGCCACGAGGAGGATGTGCGACGGGTGGACGAGCTGAACAAGCTGGCGGCCGACCTCTTCGATCAGCACCAGCGGCTCATCAGCTCGGCCCGGCGTAGACTCGCCGTGTGAGGTTCGGCGACTCCCGAACCCAGCATCAACGCCCTGCCACCACCACGTGGAGCTGCGACATGAGAACGCCTGACTCCTGCGAGATGGTCCAGTAGTCGATGACTGGCAGCATCCGGCCGTCGCACTCGACGGTGCACGACTTGGCTGCTCCGAACGCCTCTCGGAGGTCCTTGACCTGCATCGGACGAGTGAGCTGCTGTCCCTGAGGATTGAGGTAGAGGACTACTGAATCGTGGCTGGCATCCGGACCGTCAACTCGGACCATGCGCTCTTGACGCGGGTCGTCCAGGAAGATCAGGTCCTCCTCGGTGAGGTCGGCGCTGGTTCTCATGCTGTCGGTAGCCATATACGTCAAACGAGACACCTCCTTAGCAGTCCATTCGGCCACACAGTCATCACCTGCGATCTTCGAGATGGACTCCCTGGCGATTCCCAACCTGATGAGCCGATCTTCCACGTCAGAAGCTTGAGTATTCACGACCTCAATCTGCACCCTTCGACCTTCGAGCCCCTCAGCCAGCATGCCCATCATCGAGTGGTCCGCCGTAGGGATCGAGTAACCAATGAGCACGACTCGGTCCGCTTCCCGAAGCGCCTCCGCCGCTCGGTGCCATAGCTCCCGTGCCACCGGCTCTCGCAATCGTTGGCCCTTGAGGGTGGCGGGCGGAACCACAAACACCTCGTGGCGAGGCAGTTCTTGACGCCGCCGCTCGACGGCCGGGTCCCATGGCTCCCCGAACTTACCGGGCAACCGCCAGCGATGAATGGTCGAGCTGCCGCTGCCCTCTGGCCACCACCACCAGGAGAGCGAGCCGTGGAGCTTCAAGAGCTTGAAGGTGTTGCTGCGACGCTCTTCCAGGTTGATTGGGACCACCAGGTCGGAACGCATAACAGGAGACTGCATCTCGATACCGGGAAAATCGGCGCAGGGCGGCAACCCGGCGAGGATGTCGTCCTCGCATACGTCGTATGGGCCAAACCACCCCTCACCTTTGATGCCGAGTGAGTGAAGGCCGCACTCGACGAGGTTGTCGTAGTTGAGGGTGATGACCTGTGCCCGCAGGACGTGAAGCACTGAGAGGAACTGGAAAAACCAGTCGGGCGGTTCGTGACCAAGGGCCTCGGCCTGCCGTTCGGAGAGAGCCGCGCACATCTCCTGGGTGACCCGAAGGGCAAGAGCGCTGGCCTCGATGACATCTGCGGGGTCGAGATGCGGCTGCGGCTCGGACACATACGAAAGCCATTCCTCGAACCGGCCGTCCGTGAACTCTCCTGTGGGGAGCTTTGCGGCGTCAGCCGGAGAGAGCCGCTCTCGCACAGCCTCGCCAAGTTCATCGGTTCTGAGAAAGGACGAGAACGCGGCGAGGGAGAATCCTGCGCCAAGCACCACGACGGTCTTGGGCGAAGCGGAGCGGTCTTCGTCGTCAGGGTTGGTTGTCATGTGCCAGTTTGCCCCATCTACGGGCATCGTTGTCCGCCATGTTTTCGCTGCCGCTCCAAGCGCGTGAGCGGTGACCACGGTCTGCCGTCTGGCCATTGCTCGGCAATGCCTCGACCCACCACCCTCACCGTTCAACCCCTACCTCCACACCAGCCGCAAAGCTGGCGGCCATCGTCGTGGCCACCTCGTCCTCGTTGACCAACGCGGACCCGCCCGCGGCCCGAGTGGCCGGCTCCGAAGGCGGGAGTCCGCTGTCGGCACGCATCCGGGCCAGCAGGTCGCGCACGCGACCCGCTGTCATGTCCGGCTCATCTACCTCTGCCGATGGCTCGTCCCCAGCTCGATTGGGCTCGTGGTCGCCAGCCCGTGACGTGTCCCCCTCGTCGGCCCCCAGCAGGTGACGACGCTCGATCTCCTGGTCCAGCCGTACCAGCGCGTCGGCTGCGTCGGGAACAGTGCCGGCGTAGACAAACGCCGCCTCGTAGGACCGAGCGATCTGCTCCTCGGTGGCCTGGTCCCACCACGCGTCGTCGAAGGCGCGGCGCCAGATCAGTCGGGCCAGCTCGCGCTGTGCTCTTTCCCGCTCGGTCGCCTGGCGCGCCTCGTCTTCCAGCGCCCGGCGCTCTGCTCGCTCGACCTCAAGGCGACGTTGCAGCGCACGGTCCGCCACTTGCACACCACTGGCCGCGCCCAGTCGGACGAGCGTGTCCACATGACCGTGGACTTCTCGGATCGGATCGGCCAGTGACTCGATGTCAGGCATTGGGCTCCCTCCTCAGCGGTCGAAGTCGTGTTGGGCCTGGCGCCCACGGTGCAACGCGGCGCCCTGGGCCGCTTCGGTGGCCGAGACGTGGGCAGAGCCCAGTCCGAGGCTGGGTCCTCGGACTGGGCGCAACCCGTCCGTGCCCACGGCCAGGAGTGCTCGGGCGTGCGACGCGCTCCCGGCGCTGGGCACGGGCGACCGTTCTGTCCGGCGGTGATCCGTCTTGGCTGAGGCTCGTTCGGGTTCGCTGACCGGCGGTGGTGGATCAGGGCTCGGTGGTGCATAGCGTTCCGCCAAGACCTCTTGGAGGTGGGCCAGGGAGCGGCGGGCCTCCCTCAGCTCATCGGCGTGTGAGAAGGGGACACCAGTGAGTATGGAACGGCCGGCCCGTTCCGCATCTTGCGTGGGTTGCCCACCATGCTGGGGCGGACCGAGCCACATACGGAAGGAGCCGACCGTGTT